>JAFDIG010000043.1 GCA_019308145.1 Deltaproteobacteria bacterium
TTTGTTATCGCCGCGGTTAATGTCGTCTTGCCGTGATCTACATGCCCTATCGTCCCTATGTTTACATGCGGCTTCTTCCTTACAAATTTCTCCTTCGCCATCTTACCCTCCTGTGGAATTTCTGGATGTGGATAAGGAAAATAATAAAAAACAAAAAATGGAGCCCACGATTGGAATTGAACCAATGACCTCTTCCTTACCAAGGAAGCGCTCCACCCCTGAGCTACGTGGGCATTTTTTAATTTGGAGCGGGAAACGGGATTCGAACCCGCGACCCTCAGCTTGGAAGGCTGATGCTCTAGCCAACTGAGCTACTCCCGCACTCAAATTTTTTATTGCCTCTATTACTCCTCTTACTTTTAATGGTGGAGAGGGGAGGATTCGAACCTCCGAAGGCTTCGCCGGCAGATTTACAGTCTGCTCCCTTTGACCGCTCGGGAACCTCTCCAAAATTATTTTCAAAAAATTAAATTTAAATCCTCTAATTTATCAAAATGGAGCTGGTGGAGGGACTTGAACCCACAAACCTGCTGATTACAAATCAGCTGCTCTACCAATTGAGCTACACCAGCGTAAACTTTATTTATACTCTTAAAAATTAAATAAAACAACCTTAATTTTTCTTAATTTTTACTTCTTTACATTACTTATGTTATAAATTCACCATTTTTTTTTAATTTAAAAAGATTTTCCAATTCAACTATTAAGATAATATTGAATTCCTCAGAAGTCAATTTTTTTTATATTTTAGAATATCTTACACTTTTTAAAAATTCTTAATTGTTAAGTTAAAAATACCATCTTAGATTAATTATCTGCAATTATGATTTCTTTAACAACCAAACAATCAATTCAATAAACATTGAATTTAAAATATTGCTTACAATCTTTAAATACTTCGTATGGAAAAAGGCCTAACTTACCTTTAGACCGACAGAAATCGGTCTAAAACTAATAGGAAAATTTCTTATTTTATATATTTTTAATCGCTATAATCTATTTATTCTAATATGGTTTTCAAATTTTAGCAAGTGATCTTTTTAGTTTTAATTAGTTCACGCTTTATTTTTAGCGTGAACTAATTAAACTTTTTTATTACTTAGTATGGCAAGTTTTACACTTTCTTAATGCTGGTTTATTCAATTTTTTAGCCTCTGCTTTATGGCAATTCCTACAACTTTTATGAAAAGCTGTTTTTATTTTAGGGGCTTTCCCTTTGGCTTCTATTGCATGACATGCGGAGCATTTCTTTGGTGCAACACCACTTTCCTTTTTCCAGGTATGATGACATTCTATGCATTTGATCTTATCTGCATGAATTTTATGAGGAAAGGCTACTGGTTTATATCTTCTTTTTGGATACTTAGTATCAATGGTTACCTTATCAGGAGCAGTAACTCCTGCAAAAATATAACTTATTGGAATAATTGTAAATATAAACGCCAAAACAATTGCAAACCCTATTAATCTTTTTTTATTCATATGCCTCCTCCTTATTTATTTTATAACACCAATTTTTTAATATGAAAAATAGTATAATTTGTCAAGATTTTTTTAGGAAAGGTTATGATAAATTTTAAGTTTTTGATTAACTTGCACTTTATTTTTTAGTTTAACATAATTATTATAGTTTGTTTTTGCATTATTTTAAAAGATATGATAATAAATTTTTGAAAAGAACTCAAATTGTGTTAATTGTTGTTTTGCAAGAGGGTTATAAATGGAGAAGCTTCCTTTTAAAAGAATTATAACTCATAATGATTTTGATGGCATTGTTTCTGCTGCGCTCTGTTCATATGCGTTAAAGGTTAATTATATTTTTTTTACTGGGCCAGTTGCTATTACAAGAAATTCTGTATCTATTTCAACTGAGGATGTAGTCTGTGATCTTCCTTATCCTTTAGAATGTGGAATGTGGTTCGACCATCACGAGGGAAACTTGGAAGATCTTAAATATCGACATATTGATCCAGAAACTATCCCTGGAAGGTTTGCATTAAAAGATAGCTGTGCAAGAGTAATTTATGAATTTTTTTCCTTGAAAGTTAAATTTCCTTCATATATTAAGGAGACTGTAGAACAGACAGATATAATCGATGGTTTTAAATACAACTCAGTAGATGAATGGAGAGAGATGACACCAGGGAAATTGGTTGATGCGACATTAAAGATCCCTTACGATTCTCCAAAAAAGAAGAATCTTTATATGAAAGAGCTTGTTTTTTGGATTAGGAATAATCCATTAGAAAAGATAGTGAATTATAGACCTATAAGGGAAAAGCTCAAGATATATGAACAAGAAGAGAAAAGGATGCTCGATCTTATTCAAAAGGACTCCTATTTTCATGAAAAAGATTTAGATAAAGAAATTGTAATATTAGATTTTACCCACCATAATAGAAAACCCCAAGTAATTAAAAATCTTGCCTTTATACACTATCCAAATTCACTTGCTGTGCTTGAGGTCTATAATCTTTTTGAACAAGGGAAGAAAAGTACAAACCTTGGTTTCTCGATATCTTTAAGTGTGAATATGAATTGTAAAAGTCATTCAAAGAACTTAGGGGAAATAATGCGCACCTTAAATATTGGAGACGGTCATCCAGGTGCAGCTGCAGGTGTTGTTAGGGCTAAATCCAAAAAGGAAATGATAGCAAAAAAAGAGCAAGTTATCGATCAGATCCTTACTCTCTGGGAAAAACAATAAAAAAAACCGTGGGGTTGATTATACAAAAAATAAGAACTTTCCTTTTAAGCACACAGAAGGTTTTCCTTTCAGCAATGATTTTAGCCTTTATATGGGGAAGGCCTGCTCATTTTACAAAACATCTTGTATTTTGGGCACTTCTTATAATCATGGTCTTTTCTATTGCAGAAATAGATCTATCTAAAATTATAAAGAATACAACAGCTTGTTTCTTTTTTAAGGAGACTTTTAATCTTTTAATTGTAAATTACCTTTTTCTCGGGGGCATTATTTGGTTACTTACCTATTTCTTAATAGATGATAGGGATTTATACCGTGGTTTTATTCTAATGGCAACAATTCCATCTGCTGTTGCAGTTGTTCCTTTTTCCTATCTTTTAGGTGGAGATGAAAAAATAGCCTTGATTGGTACAGTCTCTTTATATTTTTGTTCCCTTTTTATCTCTCCTCTTGTAGCTTATTTTTTACTTGGGGTGAAAGGGGTTATCCTTTATGAGCTTATAAAGGTATTATTACTTATTATTCTTCTTCCGATCTTTTTATCAAGAATATTAATAAGAATGCCATTTTACAAAGATGTTAAGCCAGCAAGCCCGATCATAATAAACTTAGGATTTTTTATAGTTATTTATTCAGTAATTGGTCTAAATAGAGAGCTTTTTTTCTCCAGATTTGATTTATTATCTATTATAATACTGATTGCTATCATACGCACTTTTGGAACAGGCTACTTAATGGAATTATGGGGTAGAATCATTGGAATGAGTATTAAAAAAAGGATTACCTATATCTTTTTTGCTGGATACAAAAATTTAGGACTTACTGCAACAGTAGCTCTTATTATATTTAATCCTAAAACTACTGCTCCATCAGCTGCTTGCATCTTTTTGGAATTGATATTTTTTATTTCAGCAAGTTTTTATTATAAAAAAATAAAAAAAGCATAAACTTTTATTATTTTATTTTTATATATTGTTTGTACAAAAAAGAGATAAAAAATTATATTTTTTTACCTTAACAATCTTTCTCCATCCAAAGGTGCTTTCATCCAAAGTTCATAATTATTATCTGGCAAAGGCTGAAGATTATTCATTTCATACCGATTCCTGTTTAGTCTATACTGATCATAGAAGCCATTTCTAAACTCATAAACCTGGTTTGTATTAGGATCATAGAGTCTCTCTTTACCTAAAATTGCATCGCTTCTCTTTTCTGCAATTATATCATAGACTTTATTTCTTCTTTGCCAACCTTCCATAATCATGTCAGATGTTTCAGATAAGGTCCTTCCAGCACGTAAGATAGCTTTATAAGTTTGTGCTTGTTGAGCCATACACATTTGAGTATATCTTTGGCTTATTGTAAAGCTATTTAAAATGCCAACAAGAGTATTTACAAGATATTTAAACTCTTTTTTTGGTGCGGTTATCCCACTTATTAACATCCCATAGCCGATTCCAGAACCAGGATTGCCAGTAAAGGGGAGTAATGGGGCAACAGTAACCATAAATAGCCCTTCACCGACTCTGCCATGCTCAGCAAAAATAGCTCTAATCAAGCTTGTAGTACCACCTGTTATCAAGCTTTGCGCTGGCGTTGAATTAATAATAGTGAGATTATCAAGAGATGGTGCTTGTGGCATAAAGTTTCTTGCAATTTGAGTTTTTGTTATTAAATGAAATCGTTTTAGAAAATTCTCAGGGGTAAGAGGAGCAATGACAGGCATTTCAAACCAAGGTATATTGTATCCACCCATCCTCATATATTGCATGTCTATCATTTTTTGTTGCTGGTTTAAATATACTGGACCTACTGATCCAAAAAAGAATACCTTTCTTAAAGGATGATAAGGATCCATCATTAAGAAAGCAAATTCACTACATTGCCCTGCTGTTATTAAATTCCAACCTACTGGCTTTTTGATAGAAAAAAATCCTCCATTATATTGTTCAATTCTTAATTGTTGAGTATAAGCATTATCCGTTAGAAAAAAGAAAAAGAGAAAAGCATAAAGAGAAAGGAAAACTAATAAGAACTGTTTAATATTATGATGATTAAATTTCATTTCTAACCCTCCTTTTTATTTCATTTACAAAGATAAAATAGAAATAATTTTATGTCAATTTTAAATCATGAGGAAATTTCACCTTTTTCTCTTCAAAAAAGAATTTTCCACTTTTTAAATTTGTAACTATTTAATATGTTTAATTTATTTTAATTTTGGAGAAGAATTTGAAGGAAGTTATGTATTCTTTTCCTCTTGACAAAAATCTCTCAATAAAAGAATATAATACCGCTATGGCAGATAAAAAACTTATCAACAAAATGAGTCCAAAGATTTTGGTCCTTTTAAGTATTGGTCATATGATGGCTGATATAAATCAAGGGGCTATCCCGGCTCTTTTACCTTTTTTAAAGGAGTCAATGGGGCTTTCTTACACAATGGCAGGTGTGATCTTGCTTGTTTCTAATTTTGCTTCATCTATTACACAGCCACTTTTTGGTGTGATAGCTGATAAACGTTCTCAAGGGTGGCTTATTCCTGTAGGTATTTTTCTTGCGTCAATAAGTTTCTCTCTTACAGGGATAGCTCCAGGGTATATAACTCTCCTTATTCTTGTTTTCTTCTCAGGTATGGGAGTAGCTGCTTTTCATCCAGAAGGCTTTCGTATGGCTCATTATTTTACTGGGAAGAAACAAGCTACAGGAATGTCAATATTTTCAGTTGGAGGGAATTTTGGGTTTGCACTTGGTCCTATGATTCTTGCTTATGTTATTACATTTTGGCATCTAAAAGGAACCCTCTTTTTCTCTGCCATAGGTATTCCTGCTACACTGCTCTTTATGTTTGCTGTTCCTAAATTAAATGAACCAATTATTAAATTTAAAGAAAATGAGAAATTGTTACCAAAAAAAGCACCCCCCACTTTTAAGGCTTGGGCTACCTTGTTTTTATTGATTTTGATTGTTACTATGCGGTCATGGACAAATATGGGGGTTGTAACCTATATCCCATTTTATTATATCAACTATCTCCATGGAAATCCTTTATATGCAGGGAAACTGGTTTTTGTTTTTTTAGTATCCGGAACTATTGGAACATTAGCAGGTGCTCCTTTTGCTGATAGGTTTGGTCATCGCACACTTTTGATGGGATCCTTTCTTTTTTCAACTCCCTTGCTTTTTCTTCTTCCAAGAATTCAAGGGAATATTATTTTTTTGGTGATAGGCATTGCTGGCATGATACTTATATCAAGTTTTAGTGTAACGGTTGTTATGGCTCAAACGATTATTCCACAATATTTAGGTTTAGCAGCTGGATTTATGGTTGGCTTTGCTATTGGAACTGGTGGGATAGGGGTAACTCTTTTAGGAAAGGTAGCTGACATATGGAGTGTACCAGTGGCTCTAAAAACAATAGCCTTTATGCCTATTTTAGGCTTTCTATTGGCACTAATGCTTCCTTATCCACCAAAAAGAAAAAGTTAAAAAATTTATAAGTTTATTTCTTGGAGAATATATAGTATAATTATTGATAGAGGAGGAGTCCATATGAAAAAATTTTTCTCCTCATTTTTTTGCCTTTTTACTTTAATCCTTATGCTTAACTTTTTTAGTTGAATTACTGTTTTTAAACTTTGTCTATTACAAAAGGAGGGAGATTATGAAAGAGATATCTTTAAATAGAGCGATTGAGCTTGCATCACCATATCCTTATGCCCTTTTGGTAACAATTGATAAAGATGAGAAGCCAAATATAATGGGGCTTTCATGGTGGAATTTTGTTTCCTTTAATCCTATATTAATTATAGTATCAGTCGCTCCAGAAAGATATAGTTATAAATGCCTTACTCATAACAAGGAATTTGTGCTTTCAATACCAGCAGAAGACCAGGCTAAAGGGGCATGGGTCTGTGGCATAAAGTCAGGGGCAGAAGTTGACAAGTTTAAAGAAGCAGGTTTTAAACCTATTTCCTCAAAAAAAGTAAAACCCCCCATTATTGATGGGGTAACAGTTGCTTTTGAATGCAAGGTAGTAAAGGAGATAGAGGTAGGGGATCATAACCTGTTTTTAGGAGAAGTGGTTGCAATCCATGGTAATCCAGATAAATCATCTCATTTATATACTATTCATTATCGTAAAATATTGTCGATTGACCAAGAAGGTAATATTAATATGAATCCTTAAGAAATAGTTCAATGAAATCAAAATCTTCATATGCAAAATATATAGTTGCAGTTTCTTTTTTAACTGTATTTGCAAATTATGGTACAAGATATACTTTTGGTGTCTTTTTTAAACCTCTTTTAGATGAATTTTCCATTAGCCGCACTGCTGTCTCAGCAATCTTTTCTTTAAATATATTAGTATACGGGCTTTCAGTCCCTTTTACAGGATGGCTTACTGATCGTTTTGGGGGACGTTGGGTAGTAGTAACTGGTGGTATATTAGGTGGGTTTGGCTTTATCATGATGGCCATATCTCACAAGATTTGGGAAATATATTTTGCTTATGGTGTTATGATTGCTATTGGGTCAGCCTTGATGGGATATAGTGTTGTAACAACTATTGTTAGTCGTTGGTTTGATAAGAAGAAAGGATTAGCAAATGGGATTACTTCTATAGGAATTGGTGCAGGAACCCTTATTCTTTCTCCCCTTGCTGGCTGGATGATTAAATATATGGGATATAGAGATTCATTCATAATTTTAGGAATATTTATTTTCCTAATAGTCTCTATTCCATCATTTATAGTATTTAGATATACATATCCTCATCAAATTAGCTCAGAAAAGTCCAGTCAAATTATAGCAGATTTTTCATTAAGGGATCTTTTGGTTTCTAAATCATTTTGGTTTTTATCTTGTATATATTTTATGTATATATTTTCTGATTTTTCTGCTTTTACTCATCAGGTTATTTATGCAAGAGATATGGGAATCGAAGCAGTAGCAGCTGCATCTATTGGTGGCTTGATTGGAGGTGCAAGTATATTAGGTAGATTTTTCTTTCCTTGGTTATCAGATCATCTAAGACAAAGAAAGTATTCTCTTATTATTGCCTATCTCTGGATAATAGCAGGGTTTATCATATTGAATAATGTGAAAACCATTTCTGGTTTTTATTTATACGCATTAGTATTAGGTATTGGATATGGTGGTGTTGGTGGGCTTTTTCCTTCTTTGGTTTCAGAACGATTTCCTCAAAATAGAATGGGTGTCGCAATGGGTGTAATAACAACCTTAGGTTGTGTTGGCGGAGTAATTGGTCCTGTTATAGCTGGTTATACTTTTGAATTAACAGGAAAATACTTCTGGGTTTGGAATCTGGTGATTTTTATCTCTTTAATTGGTGTGCTTAGTAGTTTTTTGTTGCCAAAAAGTATAAGGAAAGGAATCGTTTCACCTTTTGAGATAACAAGTGATTTATAAATAAAATATTTTCAATGGAAAACTTAAAAAGTCAAAGGAGGAGATAATAATCAAAAGGAAGGCTCATGCTGAATCTATTTTGATGAAAAAAGAATCTAAAATTATTGCTCAAATGTTTGATCAGATCGCTTTTCGATATGATATGCTAAATCATCTTCTCTCATTTGGGTTAGATAAAAAATGGCGAGAGATAACAGTAAAAGAGATGAATCTAAAATCAAAGGAGAGGGTTCTTGATTTAGCGACAGGGACAGGCGATCTTGCTTTTTTAGCGTCAAAAATTTCTCCTGATTCCTTTATAGTTGGGGTTGATATATCAACAGAAATGCTTAAGATAGCGAAAAAAAAGATAAGAAAACAAAATAGGTCTTTAAGCTTCCAAATACTTGCTTCAGATGCTTTATCGCTTGCTTTTAAAGATAACTCTTTTGACAAGGTGATGATAGCATTTGGCATAAGAAACATTGGATATATAAAGGGTAGTTTTCGTGAATTCTATAGAGTTTTAAAACCAAAAGGTTTATTGACTATACTTGAGTTTTCTTTACCTTTTTATTCATGGATTAGATATCCATATCATATTTATATGAGTTATATACTCCCATTTTTTGGTGGTATCATTTCAAGAAATAGGGAAGCTTATAGTTATTTTTCACAATCGGTAAATAGCTTTTATAAGCCTTATGAGATAGAAAACCTGATAAAAAGATCTGGATTGGTCATAATAAAATCTAAACCTCTTCATTTAGGTATATGTCATTTATATATTTCTGTTAAAAAATAGCCATTCTTTAAAGTAATTTCTTTTTTAAATTTTATTTTTTTATTGACAATTTATCTTTTCTTTTATTAACCTTTTAATTAGTTCGCAAAATGAAAACGTAAAATTTTAAATCTTGGTTTTCTCAGTAGGAATTCAAGAATAATTTAATTCGTGTAGGAATAGATTATGAGATATGCTATAATTTCTGATATACATGCCAACCTTGAAGCCTTTGAAGTTACCCTTCAAAAGATAGACGAACTTGAGGTAGAGATGGTTGTCTGTTTAGGTGATTTGGTTGGATATAATGTAAATCCAAAGGAAATTATAAAGCTTATGCATGAAGAAGAAATAGATTGTATTATGGGGAATCACGACGCGGCTGTTTCGGGCATTGAACCTCTATCTCAGTTTAATCAAGCAGCAAAGGATGCGCTTATATGGACTCAGAAAATTTTGGATGATGAAGAGATAAATTATTTAAAAAAACTTCCAAGGGAATTGATTATTGATAATACATTTTTTATTGTTCATGGTTCAATAAAAGACCCTAACAGATATATATCTTCTGAAATAGAGGCAATGGAAGATTTTTTGCTTCTTGAAAAGAATACTAATCTCCCCCATATCTGTTTTTTTGGACATACTCATCAAATGGGTACTTTTATCTATTCTCCAAAAAATAAAAACGTTATTTCCAGCCATGAAGAACATTTCTTTTTAAGTCCTGAAAATTACTATCTTATTAATCCAGGTAGTATAGGGCAACCAAGGGATGGTGATCCAAGAGCCTCTTTTTTGATTTATGATTCTGACAGTCAAGAGATCACTTTTTATAGAGAAAAATATGATGTAGATAGTGCTGCAAACAAAGTTATTGAGTATGGATTAAACAAAACATTAGCAGAAAGGTTATATTTAGGCTGGTAACATTTCCTTATAAGGTATAACATGGAAAAAAGATATAATTTTATAGATCATACTGCTGATATTGGTATAGAAGTCTATGGAAAAGATAAAAAAGAGCTGTTTAAAAATGCAGGGATTGGTTTTTTTGATTTAATAACAGATATAAAAAAGATAAAAGAGAAGATTTCAGTAGATATTGAAGTTAATGCAGATAATATAGAAGAGTTAATGGTTATTTGGCTAAATGAATTAAACTATATATTTGAAGTAAAGGATTTAGTTTTTATTGATTTTGATATAAAAGAAATTTCAGACACTCATATCAAAGCTGTTGGAAAAGGGGAGAGATTTAACCCTAATATACACCCGATGGAGGAAGCAGTTAAGTCTGTTACTTATCATAAAATAGCAGTTAAAAAAGTTAAAGATGGGTATTATGCACGGGTTATCTTTGATATATGAGTCCCTTTGAAACCAAACAATTTTGGTTTCGGGAGGTAACATCATGAATTTAAAAGGAAGTAAACTAAGGATAGAGAAGATAGATGAATGTAGATATCGTATTCCTAAAACAGGAAAAATGAGAGTAGATGGAGTTATATATGTTGACCAAAAGATGATGGATGAAATTATTGCTACTGATGAGAGCCTTATACAAGTGGCAAATGTAGCACATCTGCCAGGAATACAAAAATATTCTTTAGCAATGCCAGATATACATTGGGGTTATGGATTTCCTATTGGTGGCGTTGCTGCTATGGATGTTGAGCAAGGGGTGATATCCCCAGGTGGTGTAGGGTATGATATCAACTGTGGCTGTAGATTACTTATTACCAGAATTTCTAAAAAGGATATAAAGGATAGGATAAGAGAACTTGTAGATGCACTTTTTAAAGCAGTTCCTTGTGGTGTTGGCTCTAAAGGAAAGATAAAACTTTCAAAAAATGAAGAAAAAAAGGTTCTTGAACAAGGTTCAAGATGGGCTGTTAAAGAAGGATTTGGCACAGAAGAGGATATTGCAAGAACAGAGGAAGGTGGAATGCTAAAAGGAGCTGATCCTGATCTTATAAGCGAAAGGGCTTTAGAAAGAGGGAAGGAGCAGTTAGGAACTTTAGGTGCTGGTAACCATTTTTTAGAGATTGGATATGTAGAAGAAATTTTTGATGAAAAAACAGCAAGAGCATTTAATCTTTTTAAGGATCAGGTAACAATATTGATCCATTGTGGGTCTCGTGGGCTGGGACATCAGATTTGTGATGATTTCATTAGAATAATGATGAAGTCTATAGATGAGCTTGGGATTGAGCTACCAGACCGCCAACTGGTTTCTGCTTATATCAAATCAAAAGAAGGACAGGCTTATCTATCAGCTACAGCCACTGCTGCTAATTTTGCTTGGGCTAATCGCCAGATCATAATGCATTGGGTAAGAGAAGCTTTTTCATCTACTTTGGCAGCAAATATTGATGAAATAGGATTGGAACTTTTGTATGATGTCTGCCATAACATTGCCAAGATAGAGGAGCATGAAATAGATGGAAAAAAGCGAAAGGTTTGCGTGCATAGAAAAGGAGCAACGAGGGCTTTTCCCCCGAAACATCCGGATGTACCTAAGATTTATAGGGAAGTAGGTCAACCTGTATTAATTCCAGGGGATATGGGAACAGAATCATATGTGCTTGTTGGAACCCAAAAAGCAATGGAGGATACATTTGGTTCCACCTGTCATGGTGCAGGAAGGATTATGAGCCGTAGCAAGGCTATCAAATTTACAAAAGGAAGGGCAATTCAAAGGGAGTTGGAAAACAAAGGAATTATCGTAAAAGCCAAGGGTTCAAAAACTTTAAAAGAAGAGGCACCTGAGGCGTATAAGGATGTCTCACATGTAGTTGATATTGTCCATAAGGCGGGGATTTCAAAGAAGGTTGCACGTATAAAACCATTAGGGGTAGTTAAGGGGTAATTATTTTATTTATTTTAGCTGATAATCTCTCAAGGGTAAAAGGCTTTTGGATTACTCCTAATGCCCCTTGTTCAAGCACCTCTTTCAAATGTTCTTCTTTTGCATAGCCAGTTGCTATTAATACTTTTACATTCTTATTAATCTTTTTTAACTCCTGAAAAGTCTCCTTACCACTCATTACAGGCATAATCAAATCGAGGATCACTAAATCTATATCTATATTTGATTTATAAATATTTAAACCTTTCTTACCATTTTCTGCGGTTAAAACATTATATCCTATAGACTCTAACATATCCTTTAACACATCTCTAACAACTTCTTCATCATCAATAACAAGAATAGTTCCCTTCCCATGAATTATCTCTTCAATAGGTGTTATCTCTTTAGATTTTTTTACTTTATGATTTGCTGGTATATATATACTAAAGGTTGTACCCATGCCAGGGTAACTTTCTACATCTATATAACCGCCATGGTTTTTGATTACCCCATAAACCATGGAAAGTCCTAAGCCTGTCCCATGACCTTTCTCTTTTGTGGTGAAAAAAGGCTCAAATATTCTTTCCTTTACTTTTTCACTCATTCCAACTCCAGTATCAGAGATTGTG
>JAFDIG010000375.1 GCA_019308145.1 Deltaproteobacteria bacterium
AAATCTACTCCTGTTTGGGTAACTAAACGCTCTGCTGCTGATGCCCCCTGAGATGGTTCTGATTGAGCATCACCATAAAAAAGCTTTACTTTATACTTTTCCCCTTTAACCAGGATACCCCCCATTTGATTAACCTTTTTTGCCCATAGATCATATCCTCTTTTGGTAACATTTCCACCAGTTGCTAAATCCCCGGAAAGGGAGGTGACAACTCCTATTTTATAATAATCTCTTTTTTCAGCTGCTTTTGTTACTAATGTAAAAGCAAAAACCATTATTATAATACACGAGATACCTATGATCTTTTTCATAACAAACCTCCTATCGTTTTGTTTGTTGTAAGTATTAAAGATGATTGTTTTTTAAAAGCTTACCTCCTTCTTCTTTTTTTAGCAAAAAGAAGATAATGGAATATAGATAATTAATTATGGATAAAATCCCCTAATTCTTGTTGCTTCAGCTACTCTTCCTATGCCAAGCATAAGAGCTGCAGTTCGCATGTTTACTTTCTCTTTTTCAGAAATATTTAAAACATCTGCAAAACTTTTTGTCAGTATAGAGGTTAGTTTTTCTGAAATCTCATCTTCGCTCCACAATAGGTTTTGAAGATTCTGGACCCATTCAAAATAGGATACAGTTACACCTCCGGCATTTGCAAGTATATCAGGCACAACAAAAATACCTTTGTCATATAGGATCTCATCTGCTATAGGAGTTGTAGGACCATTAGCTCCTTCAACTATGATCTTTGCTTTGATCCGATCAGCATTTTTTTCAGTAATCTGGCTTTCCAAGGCTGCAGGGACAAGTATATCACAATCTAATTCCAGAAGTTCCTGATTAGTGATTTCTTCAGAACGAAGTTTTTCACCTATAAAACAGTGATAATTTCTCTTACAAGCAATTACTTGATCTAAATCAAGTCCATTAGGATTAAAAATCCCTCCCTTGGAATCACTAATAGCAATAACCTTTGCACCCGCCTTTTGGAAATGTTGCGCAGCAATTCCTCCAACATTTCCAGAACCCTGTATAGCTACTCTTGCTCCTTCAATAGGCATTCCAATATGTTTTGCTGCTTCCCTTGCTGTGATAAAAACTCCTTTTCCTGTTGCCTCTAATCTTCCAACAGAACCACCCAACTCCAAAGGTTTGCCAGTAACTACCGCAGGAACTGCATACCCTTTCATAATACTATATGTATCCATAATCCAGGACATAACTTGAGGGTTGGTATAAACATCTGGTGCTGGAATATCTCGCTCAGGCCCGATCATAGGAGATATCTGCCATGTAAATCTCCTGGTCATCCGCTCAATTTCACCATCAGACATCTCTTTTGGGTTGCAAATCACCCCACCTTTTGCTCCTCCAAAAGGGATATTAACTACAGCAGATTTCCATGTCATCCACATTGCAAGTGCTCTTACCTCATCTAAAGAAACGTCAGGATGATAACGAATTCCTCCTTTATAAGGACCTCTGATGTCATTGTGCTGAACCCTATATCCTGTAAAGATTCTAATAGTTCCGTCATCCATTTTTACAGGGAATTGAACTATAATTTCCTGCTGTCTGCTTTTGAGTTTTGCAACCATTCCAGGATCAAGGTTCATTTTTTCTGCTGCAATATCTACCTGTTTTTCTGCAACTTTCAAAGGATTGGTTGATTCTATATCTTTTTTTGAGACCATAATCCCTCCCATGGAAAAAAGTTTTTTAAAATTGCCTTTATGTTGAACATCGGAATTATTAAATAAGCAAAAATCAGGCCAAATTGACAAATTTTAATAAAGGATGAAATAATTTATAAAAAAAGAATAAAAATATTTAAAAAATTAAGAAGTACAATAAATTAAAAGAATTAAATATTAAATTAGTTTATTCATTTATGAATAAATATTTTAAATTTACAAAAAATATTATCTTTAAAAGGCAGGAATAGAAAGGGATAAAGAAATTTTATTCATAAGCAAATAATATTCAATAATGAATAAAAAATTTATTTATCACTATTTTTCTCAATTAAAATTTTTTAATTTATAACTCCTTAGTTTCCTCGCAACAGTTGGTTGGCTTATACCAAGAAGCTTTGCTATTTCTTGCTGGTTTTTACATTTTTTTGTTGCTTCTTGCATAATTTCCATCTCAAACTCTTTAAGTGCTTGTTTTAAAGAAAATCCTTGCCATTTTTTTACTTTATTAAAAGGAAGCTTTACACTCTCTTTAATATATTTAGGAAGAATAGAG
>JAFDIG010000376.1 GCA_019308145.1 Deltaproteobacteria bacterium
GGTCCTGCAATAATTACTACAGGATTGCCACCTCCTATTTTTATATCACCAACTTTGACAATTTTAACCTTATTCACCTTTTTTATCCTCTTTAAATTTTAGAGAAGCCTTTATAAATTCCCGAAACAATGGATGTGGTTTCCATGGTTTTGATTTGAATTCAGGATGAAATTGGCATCCAACAAACCAAGGATGATCTTTTATTTCCACAATCTCTACCAAATCATTGTCAGGGGATCTGCCTGCTATAATCATTCCATGTTTTTCATATAGCTCTAAATATCTATTATTAAATTCATATCTATGCCTATGTCGTTCAGAAATCTCTTTCTTTTGATAAGCATTAAACGAGAAGGTATTCTCATTTAAAAAACAGGGGTAAGCACCTAACCTCATTGTCCCACCTTTATCTGAATTAAAACTTCTTTTTTGCAAAAGATTTCTCTGATCCTTCCATTGTTCCAGTAGATATATTACAGGATGAGCTGTTTTTTGATTAAATTCTTGGCTATTACAATCATTTAAATGAATCTTGTTTCTACCAAATTCCACAACAGCAAGCTGCATTCCCAGACATATACCAAAAAAAGGAACTTTTTTTTCTCTGGCAAACTGAATAGCCTTGATCTTCCCTTCTATTCCCCTTGATCCAAAACCACCTGGCACTAAAATTCCATTCAATTCTGAAAACATCTTAATTATGGAATTATCCTTTTCTAAAGCCTCAGAATCGATATACTTGATATTTATCAGAGCCTTATTTGCTAATCCACCATGAACCAAAGCTTCACCAAGACTTTTATAAGATTCTTTTAGATCAACATATTTCCCAACAATTCCAATAGTAACCTCTTTTTCTGGGTGTTTTATATTATAGACAATCTCCTCCCACTTTAAAAGATCAGGTTTTTTTGTCCAAATATTTAGTAAATCAACAATTTTTTCATCTAAACCTTCTTTATGAAATTTTAAAGGAACTTCATAAATGGTTTCCACATCTTTTGCTGTAATAACAGCATCTTTTTCAACATTACAGAAAAGAGCTATCTTGGATTTTACAGCCTCAGTAAGATCATATTTAGTTCTGCAAAGGATTATATCTGGTTGTATGCCTATCTCCCTTAGTGCTTTCACACTATGTTGAGTTGGTTTTGTTTTTAACTCCCCTGCTGTTTCAATATAGGGAACTAATGTAACATGTATATAACAGATATTTTCCTTTCCTACATCTCCCTTTAACTGTCGTACTGCCTCTAAAAAGGGTAAACTTTCTATATCCCCAACCGTACCACCTACTTCTACAATAACTAAATCTTGATCATCAGTAAGATCAAAGATCCTTTTCTTTATCTCGTCAGTGATATGTGGTATTACCTGAACCGTTCCGCCTAAATAATCGCCTCTTCTCTCTTTAGCAATAACTGTATCATAGATTTTACCTGTGGTGCAGTTGTTTTTCTTGCTCATCATAGCATGGGTATATCTTTCATAGTGACCTAAGTCTAAGTCTGTTTCAGCTCCATCATCTGTAACATATACTTCTCCATGTTGAAAAGGATTCATGGTTCCAGGATCTACGTTAATGTAAGGATCAAATTTTAAAAAGGTGATAGTTAGGCCTCTTGCTTCAAGTAATGCCCCAATTGAAGCAGCAGACAAACCTTTACCCAAAGAAGAAAGTACTCCTCCAGTAATAATAATGAATTTTGTTCTCAAATCTCCTCCAGAATAAAATGATCCATTAATCTATATCCATCATAAAAAAAGATATTACTTTTTTCTTTTATTGATTCATTGAATCCATCTACATTGGATTTTAAGCTTTTATTAGCTGAATATATAACAAATGGAACAGGATCAGATGCATGTGTTCTGGTTGAAATAGGTGTAGGATGATCTGGCATAACTAAGATTTTATAATCTTTAAACATTTTTACTTTTTTTAATATAGGTCCAACAATCTTAGAATCAAAATCTTCAATAGCCTTGATCTTTGCATTTATATCACCTATATGACCTGCTTCATCTGGAGCTTCCACATGTAAAAAAACAAAATCCATATCTTTTAGTATCTCAAAGGCTGCTTCAACTTTGCCTTTATAGTTAGTGTCTAAAAATCCTGTTGCACCAGGAACATTCTTTACTTTTAAGCCTGCATAAACGCCTATCCCTTTTATAAGATCAACAGCAGAAATTACTCCACCAGTAATATGATATTTTTTTGTGATTGGTAACAATTTAGGCGTGGGATGTGATTCTAAAATTTTTCTTGATTTTTCTATTAATAAAGAAAAAATTTCTCCATTTTTACCTTTTGGTAAAAAAGGATCTATTTCTTTTCCTGTAATATCATGCGGAGGAGTAGTAAAAATCTCGTCTATATCACCTCTATATACCATCAAATGGCGATAGCTAACACCTGGATAAAATTGAATAGATTTACTGCCTAAAAAATTATTTATCGTGATAATCAGCTCTTTAGCTTCTTGAGAAGATATATGGTCGCTACTATAGTCTTGCATGATTAGATGACTATTAAGATTTGATATAGTTACAAGGTTACATCTAAAAGCCCACTCATTAGATTTAAGTGTTATACCCATGCTTGCAGCTTCGAGAGGAGCTCTTCCAGTGTAAACTTCTTTAGGATTATAGCCAAAGATTGAAAGGTTAGCAACATCAGAACCAGGATGCATATTCTCTGGTACGGTTTTTACCATTCCAGCTTTGCCTTCTTTTGCAAGATGATCCATAAAAGGTGTTTTAGCTACCATAAGAGGGGTTTTTCCACCTAACTCTTTTAAAGGATAGTCTGCCATGCCATC
>JAFDIG010000377.1 GCA_019308145.1 Deltaproteobacteria bacterium
CACCACTTTTTACAGAACTAGCAAGATCACAATCAAAAACAGCTATTGGAGAACCTTTTTTCTCAACGCAGTTTAATCTTCCTAAATCTTCTAATGCTTTGCCATAGGCAGATCCATTATCTGTTTTATCTTCTGGTAAATATTCTCTTGGCTCACCAGTTAAAATCTTCAGTTTAGGCCTTGGATAATGAACTGTTATAGCAGGAAAATCTTTTGTTTTTCTCATCTTTTTATATTTAGTTAAATCAGCATCTAATCCTAACTCCTCCATAGCTTTTATATACTGCTCTTCATTAAGGGCCTTGCCATGAAACTCTTCTTTTCCCTCCATAAAGGATACACCTTTTCCCATTACTGTATGGGCAATAATGGCTGTTGGTCCTTCTATTTCATGAGTAGCACGCCTTATTGCCTGATAAATTTCCTGTAGATCATGCCCATTAACCTCAATAACTTTCCATCTATCAGATTCATAATTTTCTCTTATCATTTGTGGCATGATCTCCCAAGTAATCCCACTTATCTGTCGGTTGTTATAATCTATAATAGCAATGATATCGAGATCGTACTTTTTTGCAAATCTCCTTGCCTCTGATATCTGTCCTTTTTGCTGTTCACCACAGCCCATAACAACATATACCTTAAAATCTTTTTTTAATAATTTAGCAGAAAGAGCAAAACCACACCCTGCAGAAAGCCCTTGCCCTAAATTTCCTGTGTTCCATTCAACACCTGGAACCTTTTTTTCCACATGCCCTTCAAACGGGCTTCCTATTAATCTAAAACCTGCGATTGCTGCATCAATCGGAAAAAAACCTCTGCGAGCTAAAGCTGCATACACACCTGGGGAAGTATGGCCATGGCTTATTACAATTCTATCCCTATCAGGATCATGTGGCTTTTCAGGTGATATCCTTGCTCCATGATAAAGCACAGTATATATATCTATTGAACTCATCGATCCCCCTGGATGACCTGATTTAGCAAGGGTTGTCATTTTTAATATATCACCTCTTGCCAAATGCGCTTTATTAGAAAGATCCTTCAATTCTTTTTCAGATAATTCTGGCGGTAAAAACCCTTTTAACTCCATATCATTCCCACCTTTCCATAATTTTTAAAATATCATTACTTTTTATGGTTTTTAAAAAAAATTGTCAAGCTTTTAAGGATTTTGTAATAAGATCTTTTTAAAAAACAGGAAAGTAACATATATTTTTTTATCCTTATTTAAATTATTTCCTATTTATTATAATAATCGCTTTAAATTACTTCACTCTTTATTTTTTGTGAACTCGTTTTATCTTGCTTAACAATGAGCTTGATAAAATCTATTTATAAATGCTATAAGAGATAAAATCTTTCTAATATACTTTTAAAAAAGTAATTGATACTTTTTTAAAAGAATCTTTAATAAAAAAATTTTTTATAGGGGTAAATATGTTTGATAATGTAGATCTAAAATTTTTAAGAGATAAGGCATGGCTTAAATGGGGAAGATACTCTGAAGATATGATATCACTTTCGGTTGCTGATATAGACTTTCCTCCACCAAAAGAAATTATTGATGAGATATCAGCTACATTAAAAAATCCCCCATCTCCTTATAATGATTATATTGGTGAACATAGACTGATTCAAGCTATAATAAAGAAACTAAAAGAAAAAAATAAAATTAAAGCAAAAGAGGAGGATATCTTAGTAATACCTGGCAGTATGTTTGCTATATTTCTTGCCTGTTATATAACAATAAAACCAGGGGATGAGGTGATAATCTGCCCGGCTCCGGTTTATGGTCCATTTATTAAAAATATAAAAAATAGTGGCGGAATACCTGTATTTATAGAACTCAAAAGAGAAAAAGAGTATAAACTTGACATTAACGAACTAAAAGATAAGATTAACCATAGAACAAAGCTGATTATGATTTGCAATCCTCATAACCCAACTGGTAGGCTCCTTACAAGAGATGAACTCTTATCAATAGGTAAACTTGCTGTTGAAAAGGGTTTAATAATTTTTTCTGATGAGCTTTATGAGGATATGATCTATGAGGGGGAACATATAAGTATCGCCTCTTTGAGTGAGGATATATTCAATCATACACTTTCTTGTTTTGGATTTAGCAAAGCCTTTGGTATAGCTGGTTTTCGCATTGCTTATCTTTTAGGAAGAGGAAGGCTAATGCAAGAAATAAAAGATAGATTCCACTATATGATGGTTCATACTGATACATTAGCTCAA
>JAFDIG010000378.1 GCA_019308145.1 Deltaproteobacteria bacterium
TAAAAAGATTTTATAAAGAAAAGGAGTTAAATCTTTTAGATGCAATTATTAAAGAGAAAAAAAACTTAGAAGTAAAAAAATCTGTAATTGAACTCTCTTTAATAGATCAATTAAGAATAGATAATGATAAAAACATAGAACTTTGGATAGACTCGCTCACCAAAAAAGATATTACAATTTTAAGGATCGGACTACAAAACCAAAATGGTCACTTTTTAAGAATACAAGATTTCCTTTCCCTATTTTTAAAAATGGACAAAAATGATATTAAAAAAGCAAGGATATTGAAAATTAGCCAGCATGGAACAATAAATCTTTGGGGAAAAAATGTTAGCACCAAATGAACTACTTATAAATGCAACCCTATTTGAAACCCGTGTCGCCCTTTTAGAAAATGGGCAGGTGGTAGAGATCTATATTGAGAGGGCAAAGGATAGAGGGATCATTGGAAATATTTATAAAGGAAAAGTAGTAAAGGTTTTACCAGGAATGCAAGCAGCATTTGTAGATATAGGACTTGATAAAGCTGCCTTTTTATATGTCTCTGATGTTTATCCTTATCTCGAAGAGTATAAAATACTTCTTGATAGTGCAGAGGATGAGGAAATAGATTTTGAGATAAGAGAATTGAACTACAAAAGTGACTCCAATACAATGATAGAAGATCTTTTAACTGAAGGACAGGAGATTCTGGTTCAGGTTTCAAAAGAACCTATAGGGTCAAAGGGAACAAGAATTACCTCACATATATCATTACCAGGCCGTTACTTGGTTTTTCTACCTACTGTTAACCATGTTGGTGTATCAAGAAGAATTGAGGATGAAAAAGAGAGAAAACGACTAAAAGGGTTGGTAGAAGAGATAAAACCCTCTGGCAGTGGTTTCATTGTTCGCACAGCAAGTGAAGGGAGGGGGAAAGAAGAAATTGAAGCTGATATGGAATTTCTTATAAAATTGTGGAACAATATCCAACAAAAAAAGGAGATGGTTAAAGCACCTTATTTAATATATGCAGATCTAAACTTAAGTTTAAGATGTATAAGGGATTTACTCTCTTCAGATATTAACAGGATTATAGTTGACTCCAAAGAAGAATATGAGAAGATTAAACAATTTATAAGTGAGTATATGCCAAATATAAGCTCTGAAGTAGTCTATTATCAAAACAGTGAGCCAATATTTGATAATTATGGTCTTGAGGCAGAGATAAATAAAGCTCTTGGGAAAAAGGTATGGCTTAAATCTGGGGGTTATATTATAATTGAACCAACTGAAGCATTAGTTGCCATAGATGTAAATACTGGCAGATATGTTGGTAAAAGAAATCTTGAGGATACAATACTTCAAACAAATTTGGAAGCAGCTAAAGAAATTGCTTATCAACTTCGTTTAAGAAATATAGGCGGAATTATAATTATTGACTTTATTGATATGCAAAAAGAAACAAATAGGGAAAAAGTGTTTCGTGCACTTGAGGAAGCATTAAAAAACGATAAAGCAAAGTGCAATATATTAAAGATTTCTGAACTTGGATTGATAGAAATGACAAGAAAAAGGAATAGAGAATCACTTGGAAGAAGTTTAAGTGAACCATGCCCTTATTGTGATGGTTCTGGCTTTTTAAAATCAAAATGGACTATCTGTTATGATCTTTTTAGAGAATTAGAGAGAAACTCTTACGCAATTCATGGAAATTCTATCCTGATTGAAGTAAACCCTGATGTTGCGAGTCTGCTTTATGATGAAGAAAGAACAACCATAGAATATCTTGAAAAAAAATTAAAAAAAAGAATTATAATAAAGGCAATACCAAGTTTTCATCAAGAGGAATTCGATATAACTACAATATAAAACCATGGAGGAATGACTTGATAGTAAGAAATTTTAATGATGAAGAAGTGATTGCGACAACCTATGTAGCTCATAGAGGTGGTATAGCACGCATGCTTTTAACGTCTAAAGAGCTCAAAGCAATGGATTTTTTTGCTATTGCCCAACTTATGCCAGAAAAAGAGATTGAAACTCATATTGATCCATACGAAGAGATATATTTCATCCTTGAGGGAAGTGGTATAATGCAAGTTGGGGATGAATACAGAGAAGTAAAGGATGGGGATGCAATATTTATCCCAGCAGGAAAACCTCATGGTTTGAAAAATAATTCCGATAACCGTTGCACTTTCTTGGTAGTTGCGGCAACACCAAAATAGAGTAATTAGT
>JAFDIG010000379.1 GCA_019308145.1 Deltaproteobacteria bacterium
AAGTAGATAAAATATATAAATGTTTCTGGTTCTATTTGTGAGTAACAACCAAGAGAAACACTATATGGGAGTAATAAGGAGTATTAGGCATTACTTATTTATTGGTAGTGAATTTTATTATGGTGTGTCTTTTGTAATTATTGTAATTATTAACGCAAAATATTGTAATTAATTACACAATAAAAACAAACACAAACACACCCAAAAAACCCATTCTACGACCAAATAAGAGGGGAAGAAGCAAAGGGGGGGTATCTGGTTCACTAATGAGTAGTAACATCTACTAATAAGTAGTAAATCTATAAAAACCACCACCAAGTAGTGATAAAAAAAAGAATACTTATTTTGTTACTACTTATTAGGGGTGGGCTTGAGGTTTTTTTGTTTTAATATGGTGGTAGGCTGACCACCAAAAAATATAGAAATAAAATTAGAATACCATTGTGAAGCAGTAAAAAACCTTATTTTTTTCACAGTAGTTTCAGGAACCCTTTTTAAAATAGTACGGTTGTTCTGAAGAATAGAAATCTTTATATAGAAGCCTGATTTTCTTAATTATCTGAGCAAAATGGGGTCAATCACATTCAAATTCAAGCATAAAACAGGAAAATGGACATTTCAATGCACAGGGTGTGGTGGAATATCATATTTTGCACCTTATTATGTTAGATTGCTCCAGCAACAAGGCTCAAGACCAAAGTGCCAATATTGTGGGGGAAGGAATAACTTAAAAAAGGTTAAATACGTTGAAAAAGCCGATATAGAAACAAATGATTTATGGGCAAGGCTGGCAATCAACGATCCTAACCTCAAAAAAAAGTTTCCTGCAAACACATGGAAAAAGGGGATTGATGTCAAATGAGTTCAATACACATTGGAGGATATGTGTTGGTGCAAGGAGCATTATTGTTCGCTAAATATGGGTTGGACTATAATATGCCTAATTGGGTTGTTTGGTTTCCTACGTGGGCAGTGGGAGGCATAACAGCTTTGATGTTAATTATACTAATGTTACTAATGGTTGTGGGAGTGTTAATAGACTCAATTTGAAGGAAAGGCAACGCTAACACCTTTGCCTGTATTATGTGAGATGCTGTTAAATGTAGGAGGTCAAGATGGAATTTGAAAAAGAATTTCCAAGTTTTAAAAAATATGGGAAAACTCATAGAGTGATTTGGGTTGGAAAAACATGTACTTCTGAACCGATGTGGAGTGAGAGTGTAATCCAAATGTGTTGTTTAGATAAACAAAAAGTTAAAAAGATAATTGATAAATGGTACAATAAACTTATAAAAAATGGTGAAGGTGAGCCCCTCTGTGGGAGGTTAGATATAGAAGAACTCAAACAAAAGGTGAATAAGAAATGATTTACGTGATACGAAAGAAGGAATTAGAGGATAAAAGGCAGTACGAGTCCGTCGCCTCCTCTATGTGGTAATCGACACCCATTGAAGACGGATATATGGGAGCTAATCCACGGTCTCGTAAGATTGCGTAAATTAAAGATAAGGAGTAAGAAATGAAGAAAACAGAAAAAGTAATTTGGGTATACTGTAGAGACTGTGGATGTGCATATTTAGACCCAGTATATTGGGTCACACTTGATGGAATAACTGAATGTCCGCATTGTCATAATAAATTAAAAATATATGATGGATAAGAAATGAAAAACAAAAAATACATCACAAAAGATTCAGGAACCAGACAAAAGTTTGACTCAGGAGCTGTAAGAGACATACAGCAAGGCAAAGGTCGATTTGATTTACTTCCACCAATAGCTATCAAGATGGTGGCAGATGTGTTTGAAAGAGGAGCAATTAAATATGGAGACAGGAACTGGGAGAAAGGCATACCATTATCACGTTACATAGATTCAGCATTAAGACATACGTTTCAAGTTTTGCAAGGGCTTGATGACGAAGACCACGCCTCACAAGCAGCATGGAACTTGCTTTGCTTTGTTGAAACTAGAGAAAGAATAAGGCAAGGAAGATTGGATAAAAGCTTAAATGATATACCAAATTATAAAATAAAGGAGGAATAAAATGAAAAAGAAAGAACAAAAAACAATAGTAAATGAAGACGACTTATCTAAAGAAGTAAACGCTCTTATTAAGTATTTTAAGAGAAGAAAACTTACAGGTGCATCTGCAAGTATTGTAATGTTTTATGTTATACGCTGGATGGATTGTAATACAACTGTGGAAGCCATATTA
>JAFDIG010000380.1 GCA_019308145.1 Deltaproteobacteria bacterium
TTCAAAATGAAAATATGTTTTAAGGCCAATGATGATCGCATCAAAAAAAATAGATTCTTTTACAATTTGCTCGCTTGGGCTACCCTGTGTTTCAGCTTCTCGATATTTCACTCCTTCCTTTGTACACTTTTCCCTAAATTTAGCGATTAATTTTTGAATACGTTCCCGAGCTTCCCTTTCTTTTTCTTTTTCCAGTTTCTCAGCATAATAAAATCCTCCTAAAGGTACTGGCCCAATAGATTTTTTAATTCCAGGAATGTCTAAAACAACTAAACCTGTAAGCTCGGCGTCGTGTTGCTTAGCAATAACACATCCAACATCTAAAGCAGTATCACTATATGGTGATGTATCAAGAGGAATTAAAATACGTTTCATAATTTAAACACTCCTTAATCTAAAGAAACATTATTATCTCTACTTTCTCTACTTTAAAAACCTAAATATAGTGATAAGAGTTGTAAGAAGAGCTGTCATAAAAGTTATAAACCATGTAAGTTGTACAAATCTTTTATTCACATCATCAAATCTTTTATTCACATCATCAAATCTTTTATTCACATCATCGAATCTTTTATTCACATCGCCAAACCTTTTATCCACTGCCTCAAACCTCTTATCCATATAAGAAATCAAATCCTCAAACCTTTTATCAATTGCTTCAAATCTCTGAATAAATAGTTCTCTCTGGCTCTTTAGCTCCTCTTCAACTCGCACTATCCTCTCTAATAGGGAAAATTCCTTTAATCTCCTATCCTGCTCTAAAGCAAAAAGATCCAATTCCTCTTTAATTAGCTTCTTTATATACTCTTTATCTATTTCTTTTGTTGTCTCCATTCTTTTTTTAGAATATCATCATTTATATAAAAATTTCAAGTTCAGTTTGCAACAACCTCTAAAAGCTTAATTTCAAAGGTGAGCTCTTTTCCAGCAAGTGGATGATTGCCATCAAGTGTTACGCTATCTTCAGTTATATCTCTTATAATAACATTAGCAATTGTACCTTCACGAGAACGGACTTGTAAAACCATACCTAACCTTGGCTCAATATCAGATGGTATTTGAGATCTATCAACAGTAACAACAAGTTCTTCTCTATAATCACCATAAGCTTCTTCAGGTGGGATCGATACGGTCTTTGTCTCCCCTTCATTCATTCCAATTATAGCGTTTTCAAATCCTGGTATTACCATATCTTCTCCAAGTGTAAATTCAAATGGTTCTTTTTCAAGTGAAGAATCAAAAACAGTGCCATCCTTTAAAGATCCGCTATAATGTACTTTTACTTTATCCCCAATTTTTGCTTGTGCCATTCTTTTCTCCTTTCAATAAAAAAGTAAATGGTAAGTTAATCATTTAAATTAACCTTTTAAAGATTATTATATCACATTTTATAAGTATTATGTTAAACTTTTTTGAACAATTTTTAAAAAATGGCTATAGATAATTTAAATATTATCATTGACCATATTAAAGAGCAGCAAATACTTTATATCCTTTTTTTGCCAGGAGATCTATTGGTAAGATAAACCCCTGAACTTACTAATATTGTTCCGACTAACAATGATAGTGTGATTGGTTCACTAAGTATTAAAAAAGCAAGCAAAATAGCACTGATTGGAACAAAATTGATAAATATGCTTGCCTTAGTTGGTCCAATAAATTTTATTCCTTGATAATACCAAATAAATCCAATCACAGTTCCAAAAACTCCTAAATAAAAAATAGATAACCAGGCTATACGAGAGTAGCTAAAAAAATTTTTTATTATCCCTTCAAAACAAGCGGACGGAAATAAAGCTAAAGCACCAACTATAGATGAATAAGAGACCGCAACAAGAGGTGAGATGTCAACCATAACAGCTTTACCAATTAAAGAAAAGGCAACCCAGCTAAAAACACAACAAAAAATATAAATCTCACCTAACCCTAAACTACCATGTAAAACTTCTCTTAGATTTCCTCGTGTAATCACAACCCAAGTGCCAATTAACGAAAGAACAATCCCAATAACTTTTAAAAAATTTAGCCTTTCCTTAAAAAAGTATGAAGAAAATATGGCAATAAAAATAGGATTGCCTGCAACAATAATAGCTGCCCTACCCGCACTAATAATTTTTAGCCCTTTAAAAAAGAAAACATTGTATGCAAAAACACCTGTCATAAATAAAAGAAAAATAGGAATAATTTGTTTTTTTTCTATTTTAGGG
>JAFDIG010000381.1 GCA_019308145.1 Deltaproteobacteria bacterium
CAAGAGCATCACAATACTTGTTATGATTCTCCATTTTCTCCCATGGAAGTATGCCTAGGGTGAGTCCGCCATGCTTTTTTGCGCCTTTCATAGCAGCCTCCATAACTCCATGACCCCCTCCTGTGACAGTGACCGCCCCTATTTTTGCAATTTCTTCACCGACCTTCTCTGCCAGGCGATAAGCTTTTTTTGTGCAGATCGACTTGCTACTCCCAATAACCGCTATTTGTAACCTACGACCCATTCTTATTCACCCTTCACTTTTTTTCTTTTTCGAATAGTGCTTTGTAAAGCTCTGTTAGGTTTAATTCAAAACCAACAACAGGCATTTCAAGTTTGAAGTTTTCAAGAACTTCAGGGTTTATTTCACCTATGTACGCAACCTTTTCACCCTTAACATTTACTCTACCACACCTCCCTTTAATAAAAGAAGGATGGTCTGTTTTGTTAAGTGTGTAAACAACCCCGAGCGTGTCAAACAAGAATTCTAGGGCTTGCTTTGCATTTGTGAAAGTAGCGTCTTTTGCAGCTAAACAATACCCGAGCCTTACAGGATTCCTTGTTCTTGTTTCAGCAGAGTCATCCCTTACAACCACTTCCCCTATCTCAAATATTTGTTGCGGGTACTCCTTATTTGTGTTTTTTGATAAGAAGTCTAATAAGCCTGGCAGAAGCCAAGTTCTAAACACGCACCAATTCTTTGATACAGGATTCTCTATTTCAACAACATCCATTGAGACCAGCATCTTCTTCAGAAGTGTTTCTTTACTCGTAAGCGTGTAATTCATCACCTCCTGAGCACCAAGACCTATCATGATATTAGCAACTGAAGAAGCAAATTTATTTATTGGTGTGATTCCTCCTTTGAAACCAAAATTAATTAGTTCTGGTTCAATCTTATTGTATCCATAACTAATTATGACGTCCTCCACGATATCTGCGGGGTGCATTATGTCCTGGCGGTACGCAGGATAAAATACCTTCCTGCCTTTCACACTATAACCCGCTTTTTCTAATAATTGTTTTATCTCCTCTCTGCTTAGGTTTAAACCACTCCTCTTATTAACATACTCAAAATCAAAAAGGATGCTCTTCTCTGAGAAGTCTGGTGTGATTATTCTTCTTTTCTTATTCCTTTCAGGTAGATGAATCTCAACGCTTTCTAATTTTCCTCCTCTATCAACAAGAGCCATGCATATAACATTTAGGGCTGGAAGCAAGAACTTAAAATTAAAACCACTGCACTCAATGAATAAGTCCTTAGTCTTCTTTGTCACCTTTCCTGTATAATCAGAATTAATAATAGGAGGCATGGAAAGAACTTCTCCAGAGCTATCTATGAAAACAGGGTATTTATCTGCTTTTTCAAGCAAATAACCATATTCTTTTCCTTTGGGGTGCTGAGCAAGTATTTGTTTTAAAGTAAGCTTCTTATCGAAGTCCAAGGGAATAAACTCCAGTTCGGTAGGCGCATATGCTTTGTAGTATATAGGTGGGCTTATCCTCTGCAAATCATATACTCCTATAGCGACTTCCCTTCTTTTCGAACCAAAAGTCTCACACACCTTCTCCTGTAACTGTATCATCTGAGATAAAACACTATCTGTGATGCTTAAGCCTCTTATAACCGCACAAACAGTCAAAGGTCTTATTTTTGCCAAGTTCTTATCCACTATTACCTGTACACCGGATTGTTTTATTCTAGGAGTATTATCCCTTCCAAGACCTAATTGTCTTTTTATTTCACGAGCAATTCCTTCTGCACTCCAAAAGTCAGGTCTGTTCGTGTCAGCTATTTCAATCTTTATCAAACCACTCTTCTTATCCCAAGCTTCTATTTCACCCTTTACGTACATTAAGGCTTCTTCTAGCTCCCTTCTTCCAAGTTTTTTTCCAATTAGACTACATAAGTCCTTATAATTAACCTCTATTGTTGGCATTACAATCCTCCTTTTCTGCTCCTTCGTAGGAAAGCAAGATCCTGTGAAAATAAATCTCTTATATCCCGCACACCGAGCTTTAACATAGCTAATCTATCAATACCAAAACCCCAAGCAATAACAGGCTCTTTTATGCCTAATGGCTCGGTTAGTTCCGGTCTAAAAATACCTGCTCCTGCGAGTTCCATCCACCCAAACTCAGGATGCCTTGCTGATACTTGCACAGATGGCTCTGTGAAAGGGAAATAATCAGGAAAAAACTTTAT
>JAFDIG010000382.1 GCA_019308145.1 Deltaproteobacteria bacterium
GATTCTAATATATACATTTGATTCTAAAACCATGGTCGCTTTATGGGATTCAAAGGTTGAAAACAATATCTTTGAAGGTACAATCATAAATCCTGCAACATTAGAGGTTGCAAATTTTGATTTTAATACCAACACATTGACTATTTATCATACTGATACCGGGACAAGTGAGAGCTATCAGACTTTACTTTTTGAAAAAGCTTTACTACATTAAGATTTTTTGTGATTTAAATTCCATTAAGGGCAGACAGATCTGTTTGCCCTTTTTTATTTTTAAGGAAAGATTTTATAAAAATATTATTTTCATTCATTGACAAAAGTCCACAGTTGTTCTATTACCATGTTTAAAGAAATAAAAGGAGAGGATATGTTTCATAATCTAATCATCTGGATTGTTCAAACAGTTGGTCAACTTGGATATCCTGGTATTGTGGCTTTGATGTTTTTAGAATCCTCTTTTTTCCCTTTCCCAAGTGAGGTGATTATCCCACCAGCAGGATATCTTGCAAGCAAAGGAGAAATGAGCCTTTTGATGGTCATCATTTTAGGTATTTCAGGTAGCCTTTTAGGGGCGATCTTTAACTATCTGATAGCTATGCGTTTTGGAAGACCTTTTTTGGAAAAATATGGAAAATTTTTATTGATAAGCAAAAACTCACTTCGTAAATCAGATAAATTTTTTGAAAAACATGGCCATATAAGTACATTTGTTGGGAGATTGTTGCCAGGAATAAGGCAATATATATCTCTTCCTGCAGGACTTAGCAGGATGAATTTTACTCTCTTTTGCTTTTATACCTTTTTTGGGGCAGGTATATGGGTGATTATCCTTGCCTTTGTAGGATTTTGGCTTGGTAATCATCAAGATTTAGTTTCAGCATATCTACATCGGATAACTATTGTATTGATAATCTTTTGTATCTTCTTAATTATATTATATATTTATATTAAGAGATCAAAACAAAGAGAAAAAGAGTAACCATTATAACTTTAGAACATATCTTTTTCTGTTTCTGCAACAGCTTTATCAATCTCTTCCCTAAGTATTGAAGGCAGTCCTACAATATCAATCTTTAAAAACCCCCTAACAATAGTTGATGTTGCTTCCTCTTCTGAAAGTCCTCTTGCCATAAGGTATTCAATCTCTTCTTTAGCAATCTTTCCAACAGCTGCTTCATGAGACATCTCAACTCCCTCTGTTATTCCTACAAGCTCAGGGATTGCTTCTATTATTCCCTCTTTTAATATCAAGCCTTTACATTCAAGGTGTGCTTTTATTCCAGGTTTTTCTCCTTCCAGTCTTCCCCTTGCTATGATCTTTCCACCTGTTGTAATGGCACGTGAGATTACCTCTGCGCGTGTGTTAGGAGCGTGAAGTACTACTTTTGAACCCACATCCATATAGCTATTTTTAGATGCAACCATAATACTGTAATATCTTGCGACTGCACCTTCTCCTACCAAGTGGGTAGTTGGATAGGTTTGCAGAGATTTTAATGGCTTCATAACTATATAATTTGAAAGGAATGTTCCCCCTTCTTCAACTATTGTAGCAGATCTTGGACGAACGTGTACCCCTTCCTTCCAGTTGTGGATCATTGTAAAAGATAATTTACTATTTCTTTTTATATAAAATTCTGAAATCCCTATATGTAGGCCACTGTTTAGGAAAGGTGAGGTGGTGCATCCTGTAATAATGTGAAGTTCAGATCCTTCCTCAACGATTATAATATTATGTACATTTTGTTCAACATTATCCTCTTCCATATAGAGGCAAGTCTGAACAGGATAGCTGATCTTTTGATTTGGTAGTGATCGTATAAAATATCCATTTGAAGGGAAAATGTCTGCACTTGCTGAATATTTGTCCAGATCCTTAGAGACTGCTTTCCAATAATAATCTTTAAGCCAATCATATTTTTTAAGGGCATCTACTATCGGCATAACCTCAAGCCCTTCTTGTTTAACTTTACAATGTACAACTGATTGATCTTTCTGGATAAAAGTTCCTGTTCTTTCCTTTTCAGATAGGTCAACCCCTGCTTTTAACATCTGCTCTTTATCTTGTTCGTTTATTTTTGATACATCTTCTATATAAGGTTTTTCAGATACATCAATCTTGAATTGATTTAAATCTATATCCTCACCATAAGTTGCCTTTTTTTCTAATAGCTTCTTTTTATCATTATCTAAGCCACGCATCTT
>JAFDIG010000044.1 GCA_019308145.1 Deltaproteobacteria bacterium
CTCTTTGTTTAAAATAAAAAGATGGATAACAATACGAAATTAAGAGAGCTTAAATCTCAAATAAAGATCAACCCAGAAAAGGTCTCCATAGCTTTAGAGAACTTTATTAGAGAATATATGGAAAAATTAGAAAGGGAAGGGGTCATTTTTGGATTAAGTGGAGGAATAGATTCAGCAGTTGTTGCAACTTTATGTAAAAATAGCGTTGGAGAGGAAAAGTGTTTAGCCTTGATAATGCCAGAAAAAGATTCAAAAAAAGAACATATAGAAGATGCCATAAATTTTGCTAAAAAATTGAACATTGAAACAAAACTTATAAATATAACCCCTTATCTAAAAGAATTAGGAGTATATAAACTATTTAGCCTAAGCAAAATCCCTTTCTTTGGAAAATTAAAAGAGATGCTGTTAAAAAAAGCTTATAACTTTTATGAAAATAAAACAGGAGATAATCCCTTTTCAAGTAGTATTTTAGGTTTTAAAGGGAAACAATTTTCCTATTATTTAAAGAGAGGTAATGCCTATTATAGAATAAAACATAGGATAAGGATGGTATTACTTTATCTTTATGCTGAAGTTGAAAATAGGTTGGTAGCTGGAGCAGCAAATAAAAGTGAATATAAAATTGGTTTTTTTGTAAAACATGGATGCGATGATGCAGCCGATATTATGCCTATTATAAACTTATATAAAACACAAGTAAGGCAACTTGCTCAATATCTAAATATACCAGAAAGGATCATTAGCAAACCCCCTTCACCTGATATTATACCAGGCATTATTGATGAAGAAGCAATAGGGATACCATATAAGGAATTAGACATAATTTTATTAGCGTTGGAAAAAGGATTAAATGTTTCTGATATAGCCAAATTGCTTGAAATAGAAGGAGAAAAGGTTATATATATAAAAAATTTAATCCAAAAGTCAGAACATATGAGGAAAACTTATAAACCTAAAGATATTTTATCAAATGGTCGGGTATAACACCCGACCCTATGGATTTTAACACAAATTTTTTTACCTTAAATTAGCTCACACATAATTTTCAGTGTAAACTAATTGAAGAATTTTTAGATTCCCTATTTTTCTTTACCTATATAAGTAGTAGAACCTTTATTTGCTTCTAACTTCTTTTTCCACTCTTGTCTTTCAAGGCTGGCTTTAATCTCCTCAACCGAAAGATCATCTACAAAGTCAAGTGGGAGTGCAAGCCGATATAAAATCCTTCCTCTTTCAATAAATCTATATTCATAACGCATATGCATTACATATTTATATTCAATATTATAATTTGGATATTCTGACTTAAAATATTCTAATAGTGCTTTTGCTTTTTCTTTATCTTCAACCGCCATTTTTACCTCCTATTATATTCATTTTATTGTATCTTTAAAATTTTTAAACCTCTAAACCTTTGAATCCAAAGCATCTCGCACTATACGAGCAAGAGTAATAGTAGTGTATGGTTTTTGAATTAAAGAAAAAACCTTTACCTCTTTCACCTCCTTCATAGCTTCATCTAATGAATTTTCTATTGAAAGAATAACTTTTAAATTTGGTTTTAATCTCCTAAAATTGTTAATTAAATCACTAAATGAAAATGATGAGATATTAAAATCCAGCACAGCCAGAGCTATATCATTTTTTTTCTCTAAAAATCTTGTAAGAGCCTCTTCACCAGAAGCGGTTACTATCTGATAACCAAATGTATTTAAATTTGTTTCGCAATAATCTCTCATCACTTTATCATCATCTACAATAAATATTGTTTCATTTCCCCCTTTAATTGATAAACCTTTTAAATCTTCAACCCTTGGCATTCTTTGACCAGCAACAAGTTGAGGGAGTTCTTTAGGCAACTCTACTTTAGTTCTATCTATGTCTATTGAACCTCTATATTTGCGATCAAAACATAAAAAATAATGTCTACCCCGAAACATAGAACATTCACGGCACAATTTGCCAGAAAAAGGGCATATCATCTTTTTCTTTGCCATTTAAAATCGCCTTCTTTCCTTATTTTTTCCCTTTTTGAGGGTTTAAATCTAAAAGTAAAGTATCAACTTCAAAATCAAAAGTCAATAGAAAGAAGCTTTTTAAAAGATCTTTTTAAATTTAAATATACTAATAATATTAAATACTTAAAAAAAATTGACAATTTAAAAATGCCTATTAAAAATTAAAAACAAACAAAAAATTAAAATCCTGTTATATTTTATTTAATAATTGATAGATATTTTTATTAAAACCAATTTATCTTATAGTTTAAAATCATTATGAAAAACAAAAAAAGTGTTTATATTTTGTTTAATAAGGAAATAAACTAACCAGAAAGTACTTCTAAGAGCCTCTCTGTTGTTAAATTTGAGATATGTACATATTTTCCATCCATTGCTCTTGCTAATTCCCTTGCATATCCAAAAGAGAGATGGTTTTCCTCTGTATCAACAAAAATAGAAGAGATCTTTTCCTTTTTTATCATACTTGCTATATCCTCTGCCATTTGAATCGGATCAACACCTGTTGGGCTATTAGCCTTACCATCAGAAATAACAACCATAAGAGGATGAAAATTAGGATTTTTATTCCTTTCAATTAAAAGCAATTCAAGACCCTTCTTAAGCCCCAAAGCAAGAGGAGTTTTCCCACCTGTTGGTATGTCTCTAAGTTTCTTTATTGCAAGGGTTACACTGCTTGTTAATGGTAATACTGTTTCAGCCTTCTCCCCTCTAAATACTACCATCCCCACTCTATCTCTTTTTTGATACGAATCATTAAGCATAGCTAAAATAGCAGCTTTAGTCTGAATCATCTGATTTTTTATGCCCATTGAACCACTTCCATCAACTACAAAAACAATTGAATTTGAAGCCTTTATCTCTTTTACCTTTTCCCTTAGGTCTGATTTCTTTAAAATTAGAGGTCCATTTAATCTGCCCCTTTTTTTCTGAAAAGGAGCAGCAAAACGTAAAGTAGCATCAATTGATAACTCTCTTATTTTCCCTTTTGGAATCCTATTAGTTACATAAAAACCTCTTTCTCCTTGAGTGATTACCTGCCTCTTTCTCCCTAAAAAAGATGTAATTGTTTTTCTTTTTGATCTTTTTAAAGGAAATCCTTTAAAAATAGTAGGGTCTCCAACTGGGTACGAGATCCATTTGAGCTCACTCATATCTTTACCAGATGAGGGTTTTGGATTATTATATTTTGTATCCTTTGGCTCTTCTATATAATTACTCTTCTCAAGCTTTTTTAGTACCTCTTCAACATTTCTTTTAGTATCTTCTGAAGAAAGTGGGTTGATTATCCTATGAGCAAATACAAAAGGAGCAATCTCTATTATATCTCTTTTTGTAACAAAGTTCCTTTCTTCAAAGGCTGCTTTAGCCATAGCCGCTCTAACTATCACTAAATCAGCCCTATGCCCTTCTACACTCATTAAAAGAGAAAGGGAACTTACTAAATGCAAAAGCTCTTTATCTATTTTTATATCTTTCAATAAATCTTTTGCTCTTTCAATCCTATATTTAGCTCTTTCTTCTTCCTTTTTCCACTTCCCAATAAAACTATCTGCATCTTTCTCAAATTCAATTCTTCTTTTTATTATCTCAATTCTTTCATCTATATTTGAAATTCCTTTTATATCAACACACAAACCAAACCTATCAAGAAGTTGAGGACGAAGTTCTCCTTCCTCTGGATTCATGGTTCCAACAAGTGTAAACCTTGCAGGATGAGAAAAAGATATCCCCTCTCGTTCAACCTTATTTACACCCATAGCAGCACTATCAAGAAGTAAATCTACAAGATGGTCTGGTAAAAGATTGATCTCATCTACATAAAGTATCCCTCTATGCGCCCAAGCAAGAAGTCCTGGTTCAAATTTTTTATGACCGCTTTTTATCGCTTCTTCTATATCAATAGAACCAACGACTCTTTCTTCAGTAGCACCAATAGGGAGTTCAACTAATCTTACCTTTTTATACTCGGTCTCAAATTTTTCTCCTTTTTTGCTTTGCTTTAGACATTTCTCACACATCTCTGTTGGATCGTCTGGGTTACAGCCAAATATACATGACTTAATACGTTTTATCTTAGGCAAAACATTAACCAAGCCTCTTACAGCAAGTGATTTACCAGTTCCCCTTTCCCCCCTTAAAAGAACACCACCAATATGAGGATAAATAACAGCTAAAATAAGAGCAAGCTTCATCTTCTCTTGACCAACAATAGCAGTAAAAGGAAATGTTAAATCTTTACTATTCATCTCTTTTTCGCATCTCCTTATTTTATCCTTTAATACCTATAATAAATACTCCTAAAAAAATAAATAAACCAGATGCCAAACGCCATTTGAAACTCTTCTCCTTTAGAAAAAAGGCACTTAACAAAATACCAAATATGATAGACACCTGCCTTACTGATACAATATAACTAACTTGAGCAATCCGCATAACATATAAAATCAAAAGATAAGAAAAAAGATCGATTATTCCAACAAGAGAAATCTCTTTCCATCTATTTTGTATCTCAGAAACAATTAAATCTCTATATTTAGAGAATATATAAAAACCTAAAAGGATAATGATTATTATATGATCAAGATATATATATATAAAAGGATGAACAATTTTAACCCCTTGGCTATCTACAATAGAATAAATAGAAACTATAAGGGCAATCAATATACCCATTTGGTAAGATTTGTCTCTGAAATGAAAAAATGGTGTCAATAAAAAATCACGTGAAATCATTGGAATACCAATTAGATACGCTCCTAAAACCGTAAGAAAAATGCCTATAATACCCATAAAAGAGAGCTGCTCATGAATAAAAATAAAAGCCCACAAAAGCACAAATAAAGGAGCAGACCGAGATAAAGGGTAAATAAGAGACAAATCTCCTATTTTATACCCATATCCCAGCATAACAAAATATAGGGTATGAATTAAGCCTGTGGTTAAAATAAAAGTCCATCCTTTAAAAGGTATAACTTTTTCTTTTATAATTAAAAAAAGTGGTAAGTAAAAAATAAGGCTAAAAACAAGAGCAGCCCAAATGAATATAATCTTTTGCTCACTTCTTTTATATAGTAGATTCCAAATAGCATGTAAAAAAGCAGAGAATACTACTATAATAAGTGGCTTTAATCCCATGATTTTTTCATATATCTGAAGATGGTAAATGTCAAGAAACAATTGTAGAGGCAATTCATGAATTGCCTATGCATAGTGGGCTCCAAAATCCGACTCTACGGACTTCAATAAGAAATATTTTTAGTATTAATTAATTCACACATAATTTTCAACGTGAACTAATTATAAATTGCCTTAAAATCTAATTTTCTTTAAACAATTTTATCTTATAAATTCTATTTCTCTACAAACTGTTTGCAAGTTGATATGCAGAATGAATAGCATCAATTGCTTTGCCAACCTTTTTTGCATCCCCTATTACATAAACAGGCACCTTACCTTTAATCTTATTTTCAAATGGATTATAACTTTCCATACCAGCAGAAACAACTATAACATCAATATCTTCAAATTTTATATCCTCTCCATTCCTTTTTGCGTAAACGGTTTTGCCATCTATCTTTTGAATATGGGTATGATCACTAAAAACAGTCTCTTTTTCTTTTAGCATCTTCAGAGATAATGCTTTTGCGATCATCTCCATATCTTCTCCAAAATCAACTGTTCTTTTGACCATTATTACCTTATTATTGTTTTTAATCAAAGCAGTAGCAATATCAACCCCAACAAGACCACCACCAATAATAAGAACCTTTTTGTTCTTCGGCATATTTTCTTCAAGTAAAATATCAGCCCAATAATAATTTTCAAGACCAGGGATAGAAAGTTTAACAGGCTGAGAACCAGTAGCAATGATTACACCATCATAACCTGAAACAAGATCAGATTCTGTTGCCTCTTTTTTTATAAGGTTAACATTACTCTTTTCTATCTCTTTTATATAATAGGAAATAATTTTCTCCATTGATTTTTTATTTGGTGTCATATATGCATAATTAAATTGCCCCCCTAATTTACTTTTTTCATAAAGATCTACCTTATGCCCTCTTTTAATAAGATCAAGAGCTGCTTCCATTCCTGCCAATCCTCCCCCAACTACAGCATAATATTTTGTTTTTTCCGCTGGTTTAAACGTCTCCGCTTCTTTACCTAATGCAGGATTAACTACACACATCAACCCTTGACCTTTTTTTACCCCGCCTAAGCATCCATCAGCGCATGCCATGCAAGGCCTATACTCCCCATCTATCTCTCCTAAATATTTTCCAATAAAATCAGGATCTGATAACAAAGCCCTTCCAATAGCTATATAGTCAGAAATATCCTCATTTTTTATCTTTTCAATATCTTCAAAGCTATTTATCTGGCCAACGGAAATAATAGGAATAGAGACCTCTTTTTTGATCTCTTTTGCCATCTCCCATGTTTTTCCTTTAGGAATAAACATATGCTGAAAATACCATGGAGGTGTGGAGCAAACAGTGCCAGCTGAAACATGTATAGCAGATGCACCTGCCTCTTCTAACAACTTTGAAAACCTCTTCATTTCATTAAGCTTTATGCCATTAGGAATCATCTCATCACCACTAATTCGTATAATAATAGGCAAATCAACCGCGTCCTTCACTGCCTTTAGTATCTCAAGAGGAAATCTTACTCTGTTTTCAAATGAACCACCATATTCATCATCTCTATCATTAACAAAAGGAGAAATAAATTGAGCAACAAGATAACCATGACCAAACTGTAATTCAATAATGTCAAAGTTAGATTCCTTTGCTCTTTTAGCAGATTGAACAAATAGTTGAATAACATTAGAGATATCATCTTTTGTCATCTTTTTTGGGGTTGCCCCACCATTTTCACAAGGCTTATCCGTTGATGATATAAAATAATTTCCAGGGATCATAGGATTTGCCATGCGACCTGGATGATTTAGATGAGCAACCGCTTTTGTTTCATATTTGTGAAAAAGGGCTGTTAATCTTTTTAGCCCTTCGATCTTATCATCACTGTCAATACCAATTTGGGTGGGAATCTCTCTTAGACCTTTATCCAAATATAAAGGTTCAGGAGTAATAGCACCTAAATATTTTGCTCTCCTTTCATAAAAATCGAGATGTCTTTTTTTAATAAAACCATTTTGATCGCTATAACCAGTTTTTATTGGAGCAAATATAAAAAGGTTTTTTAAATTTAACATATTCTCCTCCTTCTCTTTTTTTATCTTTTTTATTCTTTTAAGATCTAAATTTAGTTGATTATTTCTTCTCTTTTGCTTTTCTAAAAATATACTCCCTTACAAAATAAATGGCAACATAATTTTATATATAGAAAAATAAAAAAATAAATATAAAAAATAAAACAATGTTATTATATATAACAATAAAATTTGTCTAAGGATCTAAAAAGTATTTTATTTCATGATCCACCTTAAAAGTAAAAGGCTTGTTTTTCCTCTTATAACTTGATATAGATTTAAGAACAAAAGTCTTATTAAATTCCTAAACAAAATTAGAAAGGAGAAAAAGATGAGTGATTTAAAAGATAGATGGGAAGGTGCCTCTCCTGAGAAAATAAAAAAATGGTATTATCAAAAAATAGGAGAAAATGTAAAAGATGCCTTGAGAAAAAATTTTTTTGACGCCTATTATTTTGAAAAAAGAGAAGACGCAATAAAGTTTATCCTTGACAAGATAAAACCTGAGGCATCTGTTGGTATGGGCGGATCAGTAACGTTGAGAGAGTTAAATTTAGACGAGTTGATAAAACAAAAAGTTAGCAAAGTATATGACCATTGGCCAGAAACTCTTTCTGCAGAGGAAAAAAAGAGGATTAGGAAAGCCCAACTCCTTTGTGATATATTTTTAACCTCAAGCAATGCTATTACAATGAATGGTGAATTAGTAAATATCGATGGCATTGGAAACAGGGTTGGGGCACTTAATTTTGGCCCTGGTGAAGTAATCGTTGTTGCAGGAATCAACAAGGTAGTAAATGACAGGGATGCAGCAATATATAGAATCAAAAATGTTGTTGCACCAATGAATGCAAAACGGTTAGGATATGATGTGCCATGTGCCAAATTAGGAAGATGTGTTGATTGTGATACTCAACAAAGGATTTGCCGTTCTCTCTTGATCTTGGAAAGATCTCCTCGTGCAAGCAATATAACCGTGGTTTTAATTGGAGAAGAATTAGGATTTTAATTAGTCCTTTTTTCTTTTAATTGCTTTTGATAGTAATGAATGGCTAACAATTTATAATTCACTCTTCACTTTTCAGTCTTAACTAATTAAGGAGGTTGTTATGGGAGTTATTAAAAAAGCGATTATAAGTGTTTCAAATAAAGCAGGAATTATCGACTTTGCCAAGGCACTTAAAAAATTTAATGTTGATATTCTATCAACAGGTGGAACTGCAAGGATCTTACGAGAAAACAATATATTAGTTACAGATGTATCTGACTATACTGGTTTTCCTGAGATGATGGATGGAAGAGTTAAAACATTACACCCAAAGATTCATGGAGGGCTGCTTGGTATAAGAACAAATTCTAAACATATGGAACAGATGAAGCAAAATGGAATTGATCCTATTGATATGGTAGTGGTAAATCTATATCCATTTGAAGAAACGATTAAAAAACCAGGTTGCACCTTAGAAGATGCAATCGAAAATATCGACATAGGTGGTCCTACAATGATAAGAGCAGCTGCCAAAAATTACAAATTTGTAACAGTAGTAATCGATCCAAGTGATTATAATAAGCTTATAGATGAAATGACAAAGAATAACGGTACCATTTCAGAAGCAACAAACTTCTCATTAGCAAAAAAGGTTTTTGCTCACACCTATCATTATGATCAGGCTATAAGCAACTATTTAGAATCCATTAAATAGAGGTATTGTTATGAAGGTTCTTGTTGTTGGTGGGGGCGGCAGAGAGCATGCTATTGCATGGAAGATTAATAAAAGCAGTAAAGTAGATAAAATATTTGCCGCTCCTGGTAATGCTGGTATAGCAAAGATAGCAAAATGTATTGATATTAAACCAGATGATATTTATGGGCTAAAAAATTTTGCCCTTAAAAACAAGATCGATTTGACAATTGTTGGGCCTGAGCTTCCTCTTACCATGGGAATTTGGGACGAATTCAAAAAAGAGGGGCTAACACTTTTTGGGCCAAGTAAATCTGCATCTTTGCTTGAAGGAAGTAAAGCTTATGCAAAAAAAATAATGGCAAAATATAAAATCCCAACCGCTGATTTTGAAATATTTGATGATTATATAAAAGCAAAAGATTATATAAAATACAGGTCTCTACCAATGGTAATAAAGGCAGATGGCTTAGCAGCAGGAAAAGGTGTATTTGTTTCAAACAGTCGTGAGGATGCATTATTTGCTCTTGATAATATCATGAAAAAAAAGGTATTTGGTGATGCAGGTAAAAAGGTTGTGATCGAAGATTGTCTTGTTGGGGAGGAGGCATCATTTCTTGCATTTAGTGATGGCAAAAATATTCTCCCTATGGCTTCATCCCAAGATCATAAACCTATATATGATGATGATAAAGGCCCAAACACAGGTGGTATGGGAGCATACTCGCCTGCCCCTATAGTTTCTGACGAGGTTCATAAAAAAATAATGAAAAGGATCATGTTTCCCCTTGTTTCTGGCTTAAACGATGAAGGTATAAAATATGTAGGAGTGATCTATGCTGGGCTTATGATTAAGGATAATGACCCATATGTACTTGAGTTTAATGTACGATTTGGGGACCCTGAAACCCAGCCAATTCTTATGAGAATGAAAAGTGATCTCTTGGAGATTATAGAAGCATCTATAACTGGTAATCTTTTGAACCATTCAATTCAATGGGATAAACGTCCCTCAGTTTGTGTTGTTCTTGCTTCATCTGGGTATCCTAATAAATATGAAAAGGGTTTTCCTATCTCTGGGCTTGAAGATGTTGAAAAGATAGAGGATGTTCAAGTATTTCACGCTGGTACAACTATAAAAGATGGGAAAATCATTACAAATGGAGGAAGAGTTTTAGGAATTACATCGATTGGTGAGAATATACCTATTGCCATTAGTAAAGCCTATGAAGCAGTAAAGATGATCTCCTGGCAAGGGATTTATTATCGGAAGGATATAGGAAAAAAAGCATTATTTAGATGCAGGCAATGAATCAAGATGGCAACTAACCCAATGGTCTTTCTCTTTTTCAATTAATTTTGGTTCAACCTTTTCGCAAAGATCAAACTTATATGGACATCTTGTATGGAAGCGACATCCTTTTGGAGGATTTACTGGGGAAGGGATTTCACCATGTAGGGATATCTTATGAGGACGATAATCAGGATCTGGAACAGGAATGGAAGATAATAATGCTTTTGTATAAGGATGATAAGGAGAACTATAAAGGGTCTCATCAGAAGCAATCTCTACAATTTTGCCAAGGTACATTACAATAATCCTATTACATAGGTGTTCTATAACTGCCAGATCATGGGAGATGATTATATATGATAACCCCATCTCCTTTTTTAAATTAATAAGAAGATTTATTACCTGTGCCTGAATGGAGACATCCAAAGCAGATACTGGCTCATCCGCTATTATCAACTTTGGATTAATGATTATTGCTCTGGCAATCCCTATTCTTTGTCTTTGCCCCCCAGAAAATTCATGTGGGTATCGAGGCATAACATCAGCTGATAAACCAACCTTTTCTAATATCTCTGCCACTTTTTCTTTTTTCTTCTTGCCTTTTGCTAATCCATGGATAATTAAAGGCTCTCCTACAATATTTTCAACTGACATTCTGGGATTAAGAGATGCATAAGGGTCTTGAAATATCACCTGCATCTGTCGTCTTATTTCTCTTAATCTTTTATTTGGTAATTCAAAGATATTAATCCCATTAAAAAATACTTTACCAGAGGTAGGAGGATACAAAGCCAAGATCACCCTTGCTAAAGTCGATTTGCCACATCCAGACTCTCCAACAATGCCAAGGATTTCTCCATCCTTCATCTCAAAAGAGACATCATCTACAGCATGTAGAATAAGTTTTTTATCAGAGAAAAAAGAAGTGCTGATCTGAAAATATTTCTTGAGACTTTCTACTTTTAGTAAAACATTATCTTGACTCATTTTTTTTTACATATAAAGCCAGCAAGCAACCTTATGATCTTCTTCTATTTCAATCAAAGGAGGGGTTAGTTCCTCACATTTTTTATTCTTTTTAAAACATCTTGGATGAAAAGCGCATCCAGATGGTATCTCATAAGGGGTTCCAACTGAACCAGGGATCTCAAAAAGTGGTTTTCCTTTTGTATCGAACTTGTGCAAAACTGGCACCGCCTTTAATAATCCTTCTGTATAAGGATGAAAAGGCTTTCTAAAAATATCCCTTGTTTTTGCCTCTTCAACAACCTTTCCTAAATATATTACAGCAACTTTATCAGAAATTTGCGCAACGATTCCTAAATTATGGGTAATAAAGATCACAGAAGTATTGTTTTCCCTTGAAAGATTTGATATCAGTTCTAAA
>JAFDIG010000383.1 GCA_019308145.1 Deltaproteobacteria bacterium
ATACCTCGCTCATTACTCGCCAAGCTCTCAACTTGATAAGAGACCAACTCATGATTAAGTTCATAATCAACCCAGTTCTTGTTTGGAATAAAACGAATATATTTAATCATATCTTTGAGTTTTTTCTCTTCAGGTGTATTTCTTATAGAAGATATGTAATCATCAATCTGTTTAGGTGTAAGTTTGATGCTCTCAGGAAGCCCTAATTTATTTTTGATAAATTCATGAAATACCTCTACTGAATCTACTTCGATCATGCCCACTCTGCTACTGATTCCTGGTATGGCTGTAGATTCCCACATGTTCTGTTCAAATGCTACACCTAAAATATATTGGCCATTTACATCTTTTACTATCTTAGGAGTCGGGTTTAGAAAGAAGTCTGCCACTCCTCTATTCCTTACATTTATAAGCTTGGCTTCTCTCTCGTCTTTATCTTCAATATTAGCTATATTTCTTAACTCATGAATATCGGTATTATAGATATCGCATAAAATATCCATTGAGAAAAATCCTGCAGCATTATTGATGTAATAAGCTGTTTTTGGATTTATTGAGGTGCCATCCAATGCAGGATATTCAGCGATCTGCATGCCTATAATATTACCTGCATCATCAACATATTTAATGGCAGTGCCTCCTGATTGACCTTTGGGACGTTTTGATACCTCCAGCACGATATCTCTTTCGTTCTCTATCATATATCCCAAAATAGCCAACCAGTTTTCATCTATCCTGGCTCCTACGTTATCGATATTATGGAAGTAGATATATTTTATACCTTCAGGTCTATCTGAAGAAGGTTTGACCAGATCCAAGATTCTTTCGGAAGTAAATAAGTGATGTAGGTTACCCGCATGCCCCCTAGGTGCTGATATAGGATAAAGCTGGCCTTTTTTTACATTCCTTTCAGGAATATCCTTATCTGCCTTAACATAGATTACTTCACCTGCTTTTTTAGTAGCTGCAAGAAGTGAACGCTCATAGGTCTCCTGGGCGGCTTTTTCATCTACATTGCCGTTTTCATCTTTAAAGAATTCATGGAATTTTCCTTTTTCCCACATTCTGTTCACATCACTCACAGTAGGATAGATGCGTTTGCCAGGCACTCCCCAGTATCTCATAATATCTAACTTATCTAACCACCCTTCTTTCTCAAGATATTTCCACTGCTCGTTAAGATGTGCTTTACTTGTAGCTAAAATAAAAGGGAAAGTCCCTTGTTGAGAAGCCGGTTCTATCAAGCCTAATCTGGAAAGCATATCAAACTGATCAGTAAGATATAAACTTAAATAGTTGTGCCATTTACCCTTAACGGGAACTAAAGGAACTAACGCCTTAGATGGAAGAGAGACCTTATTTTTATCCTCAGGTACAGGAATATAAGGAATGTCTCCCTTTAATATTGCCTTTTTTAATGATCCCGGCAATTCATCCATAGGCATCCTTGTAGCTGCGCCACCGGCTGGAACACATACTACTACTAAACCCTTCTGAACAGCCTCTACTCCTTTAGCTATATAATCTCTTAGCCTCTCCGGCTTAATGCTTTTAAGAATAGGTATGTCACCCTTTTTTATATCAAAAGCCATGTCTCCTCTTACGGATTCTTGTTTGAGATCGCCTTTACCATAAAAAGCTCCCAGGATTTCCTCCTCAGGGCCGTATTTAGTAATAGTGGCTTTGATAAGATAGGGCGTTAGATTCTCTAATATATACTGGGTATCTTTAGCGTCATCATAAAAAGCTGCTCCTAAAATATGCTTTGCATTATGGTATATAATGCGTGCCCCTAACTCTAAAGGCGCTTTCAATTCAATTAGTGCCTCAAATAATTTCAATGGTATATATATTCTATCTCTATCTGTATATGTAAGGATAAATTTAGAAGGTGACTTGCTCCATAGATAGAAAGGAGAAAATTGTCCCTTATCTTCTTCATCAGGTGATACTACATAAATATTATTTATGTTAATTGCATTTGCTATATCTTTGCGATTTTCACTATACTCATAATAATCTTTGATTTTCTCTACGTAGGCTTTTAACTTTCCGGTCAAAGGCTGGACTCTGTCTTCTTGATAAGCCTTTGTCAAGACCTCTCTCTTTAATTCATGTAGTTCATCGATATCTATGCCTTGGGAGATAGTACCAGCATTAGAAGCTAACAAAGGTCTTGAAGAGTCTATACCT
>JAFDIG010000384.1 GCA_019308145.1 Deltaproteobacteria bacterium
ACCCCCTGAGATATCCTCAGAAGATGATATAGAGGATGATGAGTTAGTAGAGATGGCTTTGTGGATATGGGAAAAAGAGATGAAGCAAAAAACTGAAAAATCACTTATATCTCCCCGGATATCTATATCTTCTGCTTTAAATAAGTTGCCAGCTTTATGGATTGATACTATTTATACCAACTTAGGGCTTTCTGGTGATAACAAACTACTTGATAAAAAAAAGCATATCAAAGAATTTTTATCTGATCGTATAAACGTTAAAACTATCTTAAGATTCTTTGGGAAATCACATAAGGAGATGCTCCATTTAATTATGGATAAAGGAGGAATTTATCCTTATCATAGATTAATGGAAAAATTTGGCTCTGATGAAGAAGATGGCTTTTTATGGAATGAAATGCCTCCTGTGAGCATCGTAGGGCAACTAAGAAGTTTTGGAATTATAACAGTAGGAATGGTTAAGAAAAATAATAAAAAATACAAGGTTGCACTTATCCCATATGAGTTAAGGCCTATACTTAAATGGCTTTTTTCCTTTAAATTGGTTAAAAACAGAAAAAAAGCTTAAAAGATCTTTTTAAAGCCTTTTTAACCTCTTAAATTTCTCTAAATAAATTCTTGTAAAATTTTGAAGTTAATATTTTTAAAGGTCATCTTCTTGATAGATTTATAAAGTCAAAAAATCAAATATATAAAGAGCTTTAATGACAAATAATTTTAATAATTCCTTGCAATCAATAAAGAAAAAAGAATTATTTTTTTTCCTTATAATTTTGATTCTTCTTTCTTATGGGACCTTCCTTAGAAATCAAGATTATACCAATCCTATAGAATTTTTTACAAAAACATCTTTACGCGCCCCAAAAAAAGCGAGACCACTCATTAACTTAGCAATAGAATGGGAAAGAAAAGGAGATTTTAAAAAAGCTGAAAAATATTATAAAAAAGCTTTAAAGATTGAACCATTAAATGTCTATGCTAATAATAATTTAGGGGCTCTGCTTTTAAAGGAAAAAAGGGTAAAAGAAGCCTTAAATTATTTAGGAAAAGTTATTATGGTTAACCCTCATTATTGTGATGGATGGTATAATTTAGCTGTTGCTGCTGAAATAGAAAAAGAGTATGAAAGAGCTCTTAATTTTTATAAAAAACTCCTAAAATTATGTCCTGATCATATACATTCTATGGTAAGAATAGGTGCTATTTATGCTAAAATGGGAAAAGAAAAAGAAGCAATATTATATTTTAATAAGTCTCTTTCAATCGATCCTGGCCTTTTTGAAGCTCACTTGGAATTAGGAAAGTTTCTTGGTAAAAATAAGAGATGGCAAGATGCTATTTACCATTTTGAGGAAGCAGCTAAAATCAATCCTCACCGTCCAGAAGTCTGGTATAACCTTGGCCTTGCATTTGCTTATAAGGGTGAATTCAAAAAAGCGATAAACTCATTTAAAATGGCACTAAAAATTAAAAATGATTATCCAGAAGCTCATGCAAATTTAGCCATTGCATATCTAAGAGCTAATAATAAAAAGAAAGCTATATATCATCTAAAAAGGTCTCTTGAGTTAGGGGGTGAAAATCTTGCCCATAAGCATGAACTTGAGATTCTTTTAAATCGTTTATCTGATAAAAAAAATTAATTTATAAACCCATAATTTCTGAAGGAAATTCAGAATAAATAAAAAAGGGGTAATTCATGAATTACCCCTATCACCTTATTAAATCTACTGTCCACATAATGCACATCTAAAACCAACATCATCCCAACAAGCATCAGGATTACCAACATATCTATAAGATACCCTTAACTCATCAGAATCTGCCCAGTAACTTCCTCCTCTAAATGCCTTTCTTGTTCCGGTCTCAGGACCTTGTGGATTCTCATTGATACCTAATTTATAATACTCCCTGTCATACCAATCGTTTACCCACTCTGAAACATTACCTGCCATTTGGATAGCACCATATGGGCTTTGTCCATTCGGAAAATTATCAACCCTGACTGTTCCATAACCACAGGGAAAATATCTAACGATATCACAGGTAGGATCATCAAATCCCCATGGATATGTTCTTCCATCAGTACCTCTTGCTGCTTTCTCCCACTCTGCTTCTGTTGGCAATCTTTTACCTTTCCACTCACAATAAGCTTTTGCGCCATACCATGTAACCAAATTTACAGGATGAT
>JAFDIG010000385.1 GCA_019308145.1 Deltaproteobacteria bacterium
GAAGTTCCTGAAAAGAGAGCAGTGAGTTATGGTAGAACATTTATAACAAAAAGGAAAAGCAGATTAGCTGTTATAGCTGTTGGATATGCAGATGGATATAGTAGGGCTTTATCTAATAAGGGTGAAGTATTAATCAAGGGGAAAAGAGCCCCTATTGTTGGAAGGGTATGTATGGATTTAACAATAATTGATATAACCAATATAGCTGATGTCAAAGAGGAAGATGAAGTAGTGCTTATTGGAGAAGGTTTAAATGGTAATATAATAACGGTTGATGAAGTAGCAGAAAAGATTGGGACGATTTCTTATGAAGTCTTTTGTAATATAAGTAAAAGGGTGAAGAGGGTTTATATAGATTCAAGTAATTTTGGAGAAATAATAAAATGAAGATACTTCTCCTTTTTCATTATGTTGGATTAAGAGTAATAAATTTTCTTAATGAAGCAGGTGGCTTATTTATACTTTTCTTAAGAGTGATATTATTATCATTTAGGCCACCTTTTCGTGTTAAACATATAATAAGTCAAATGGAAGAGGTTGGAGTTAATTCACTTCCTGTAGTTTTAATCACAGCAGTATTTACAGGAATGGTATTAGCTCTGCAAACCTACACAGGCTTTCGTAGATTTAATGCTGAATCTCTGGTTGGTACTGTGGTTGCTCTTTCAATGACAAGAGAGCTTGGGCCTGTATTAACAGGTCTAATGGTTTCTGGGAGGGTAGGATCATCTATGGCAGCAGAACTCGGGACAATGAGAGTAACAGAACAGATCGATGCTCTTATTACCCTTGCCACAAATCCAGTTAAATATTTAATAGTCCCGCGTTTTGTTGCATCTTTAATAATATTGCCTTTGTTAACAGTGATAGCTGATATTTTAGGTATAATTGGAGGATATTTTATTAGTGTTATTATTTTAGGTAGCAATTCTACAACATATATAAAACGAACCATAGATTATTTAGAATTAAATGATATTTATAGTGGATTATTTAAAGCATCTATATTTGGTATGATCATTGCTCTTGTTGGTTGTTATCATGGTTTTTATACTACAGGTGGTGCAGAAGGTGTTGGGAAGGCAACTACCAAAGCAGTGGTCATTGCCTCATTGTTGATATTAATATCTAATTACTTTATAACTGCTGCACTTTTTTAAAAGATTTCTTTAAATATATAGTATAAAATGATTATGATAAAAATAGAGGATTTACATAAATCCTTTGGAAACAACCATGTTTTAAGAGGGATTAACCTTGATGTTAAAAAAGGTGAGACGATGGTAGTTATAGGTGGAAGTGGAGCAGGGAAAAGTGTTTTGATTAAATGCATTATAGGTTTACTAAAACCAGATTCAGGGAAAATATATATAAATGGCAAGGATATAACAACCTTAAAAGAAAGGGAGATGGACAGGTTAAGAAAAAAGATGGGTATGTTGTTTCAAAGTTCAGCTCTTTTTGATTCTCTTCCTGTATGGGAAAATGTTGGGTTTGGTTTTCTTGAACATACAAAGATGAGCCCTAAAGAGATCCGTGAGATGGCTTCTTCCAAATTAAGAATGGTAGGCCTTTTTGGTGTAGAAGATATGATGCCAGCAGAACTTTCTGGTGGTATGAAAAAAAGGGTTGGCCTTGCTCGTGCTATAGCGATGGATCCTGAGATAATCCTTTATGATGAGCCTACAACAGGGTTAGATCCGATTATGGCAGATGTTATAAATGAATTAATAATAGATTTGAAAAAGAAGCTTAACATTACTTCTATAGCTATTACACATGATATGGTTTCCGCATATAAAATAGCAGATCGAATTGCAATGTTATATGAGGGTAAAATAATAGAGGTAGGAACACCTGATGAGATCAAAATGAGTAAAAATCCAATAGTGCAACAATTTATTCAAGGCAAAGCTTCTGGTCCAATTACAAATAATAAAATAAGAGGAGATAAAAAATGAAAACAATAACAACGGAGGTCAAAGTGGGGATATTTTTTCTTATTGCTGTTTTGATGCTTGCTTATATGACCGTAACCGTTGGGAAGTGGAAATGGGGGAAAGCTAAAGGTTATCTTGTATATGCTGAATTAGAGTCAATAGCTGGTGTTGAACCTAAATCTCCTGTTCAGATAGCAGGTGTAAACATCGGACGAGTTGAAAAAATTA
>JAFDIG010000386.1 GCA_019308145.1 Deltaproteobacteria bacterium
TTATCTATTCTTAACCGAATTCTTTAGATTTCGCCGATTTAGTGAGAAACTATTAAATGTGTTAGAGAGGGTTGAATCAAAATTAGAAAAAAAAGGTTTTGTCTTAGTCAAAGAAAGCCCATCCTTTGATAACAAAACGTTTGATGAGATCATAGAAGAAGCGCCCTCTAAATTAAAAGAAACATATTATGATGAAAAATTAAAAGAATCTATTGATGAACAATACCAGATACAGATGGCTGAAAACTATTTAAAACTTGGAGAAATTGAGAAAGCAATTCAGTTTTTAAACATTATCCTTAATAAAAATGAAAAAAATATCAATGCTCTCATTATGGCTGGTCTTTGCTACTCAAAATCAAATAATAATGAAAAAGCATTAGATTTCTTTAATAAAGCCTTATCAATAGAGAGAAACAATCCAACAATTTTAAACAATATAGCTAATATTTATTTAAAAGATGGAAAATTTATTGAAGCTCTTTCATACTACGAACAAGCTATAAAAATAAAACCAAATATGCCTATTCTTCTATATAATAAGGCATGCGCTTTATCACTTATGGGAAAAACTGATGAAGCAATTAAAGAGCTAAAAAATGTGTTCAAGTTAGATGCCTCTTTTAAAGAGCGGGCAAAAGAAGATCCTGACTTAGAAAAATTAAAAAATTCAAAAGAGTTCAGCTCTCTTTTTTCAGGGATATAAGTATGACTACCTTTGCAGTAATAATGGCAGGCGGAAGAGGGACAAGATTTTGGCCTTTAAGCAGGAAAAACTCCCCAAAACAATTTTTATCTATAGGAACAAAAAAGAGTATGATCGAAACCACTATTGAAAGGATCTCTCCTTTAATTGAGCGTGAATATATTTTTGTAGTTGCCACAAAGGATTATGAAAAAAGGATAAAAGATTTAGATATAATCTCTGATAAAAATTTGATTATTGAACCTTCTGGCAAAAATACAGCTCCTTGTATTGGACTTACTGCCATTTATTTAAAAAAGATCGACCCTGATGGTGTAATGGTTGTGCTTCCATCAGATCATATAATAAAAGAAAACAAAAATTTTTTAAAAACAATTGAAAAAGCAATTAAATTAGCTAATAAAAACGAATTTTTAATAACCTTAGGGATCAAACCTACAAGAGCTGAGACAGGTTACGGCTATATTGAGGTAGATAAAGGTGATGAGATTAATGGATATAAAGTGATAAGATTTATTGAAAAACCTAATAAGGAAAAAGCAGAAAATTTTATTAAGTCAGGGAATTTTTTTTGGAATAGCGGCATATTTATATGGAAGATCTCAACTATATTAAAGGAATTAAAAAAGTATCTACCAGATCTTTATCATGAATTAAATAGAATAGAACAAGATGAAAATATAATTGAAGAAGTTTACAATAAAATAAAAGCCATCTCTATTGATAAAGGTGTTATGGAAAAAAGTGATAAAATTCATCTCTTTAAAGCTGATTTCTTCTGGAGTGATGTCGGAGACTGGAGAGCAGCATCTACCTTTTATCCATTAGATGATGCCCAAAATTCAGGGATAGGTAAAAGGCTTTCCTTAAATTCCAATTCATGTTTTGTTTACTCTCCTTCCAAATTAGTTGCTTTAATTGGTGTTCATAATCTTCTTATAATTGAGAGTAACAATACGATTTTGGTCTGTCAAAAGGATAAAGCTCAAGATGTGAAAAAGATAGTAGAAAAGTTAGAAGAGTTAAATTGGGAAGAGTATCTATGATTAAGGAATTATACTTTTTTAGATTAATAAAAAATATTTGAATATAATTGAATAAATCCATTTGGATAGTATAATCTTTCCTCTCACTTTTTCATTTTAATTGTTAAAACTCATTTTAGGCTAAAAAATCAATTATTATTAAATCCTTAACTTTTATATTTAAATATTGAAAAATAATAAGATATAATTCTTACTTAAGATTTTTTATAAGAACTGACAAAATAAGATCGCACCAAGGACAGCCTTTAAAAAGTTGAAGATTAAAATTTATCTAAATGGATAAAAAATGGGAAAAAATAAAGAAATAATAGTTATTGGTGGTGGGCTTGCTGGATCTGAAGCTGCTTTTCAGATCGCTCGGCTTGGTTTTAAAGTAGTTTTATATGAGATGAGGCCTAAAAAATTCACTCCAGTCTTTTAGCAGAGCTTGTATGTAGCAACTCCCTAAAAGCTTTCTCCTTAGAAAACGCATCTGGTATATTAAAAGAAGAGATGAGAAGTTTATCCTCTTTGATAATGGAGTCCGCAGATAAAACACGTGTTCCTGCTGGTGGTAGTTTAGCAGTTGATAGGGAAAGGTTCTCTGAACTTGTAACAAGAAGTATAGAAATGAATACCAATATCAAAATTATTCGAGAAGAGGTAGTCGAACTTCCTGACAAAGAACCTACTATTATTGCTACTGGTCCTCTAACATCTGAAGGATTGATAAAAAATTTGGTAAAACTTATAGGCGAAAAAAGGCTTTACTTTTATGATGCAATTGCACCTATTGTTAAAGCAGACTCCATTGACATGAATATCGCCTTTAAGGCATCCAGATATGAAGATAAAGGAGATGGTGATTATATAAATTGTCCGATGAATAAAGAACAATATTATAACTTTATCAAGGCGATTGAAGAAGCAGAAAAGATCGAGCCAAGGGATTTTGAGGATGTTGTCTCTTTTGAAAGATGTAAACCTATAGAGGATTTGATAAAAAGAGGTCCCCTAACCCTTGCATTTGGTCCTATGAAACCAAAAGGATTGATTGATCCTAAAACAGGCAATGAACCATTTGCTGTTGTTCAGTTGAGACAGGATAATATACGAGGCGATCTCTATAATATGGTAGGTTTTCAGACAAGGCTTAAATGGCCTGAGCAGGAAAGGATATTTAGGATGATTCCAGGGCTTGAAAAAGTAGAATTTTATAGATATGGGAGTTTACATCGAAATACATTTATAAATGCCCCTGCCCTTCTTAATGAAACGCTACAGTTAAAAAATGCTCCTCATATATTTATTGCAGGTCAGCTTACAGGAGTTGAAGGATATCTGGAATCAACAGCAATGGGGCTTCTATCTGGAATATTTACATCTATTTGGATGAAAAGAGGAAAAATTATTCCACCACCTAAAACAACTGCTATTGGCTCCCTTCTCTATTATATAACGCATGCTGATCCAAAAAATTTCCAACCTATGAGTATAAACTTTGGGCTTTTTCCTCCTATAAATATGAAAGGAAACAAAAAAGAGAGAAGAAAAGCAATAGCAAAAAGAGCACTAACAGATATTAAAAAATGGTATGAAATGATCCTTAAGATTTTTTCAGAAGATTAACAGCATCAATCTTTATAACTCAAAGTAAAGTATCTATTTTTTAAGCTTTCTTCCTACCTTTTCTTCTACTGATGCTATCTTTGTTTCTAACCTTGAACCTTCTTTTTTTCTGTAATCCATTTTTATGGAAACAATGATTCTACTACAATCTTTCTTCATTGTGTCAAAACAATCCTTTGCGATCTTCATTAATTCATCCCACTCGCCTTCCATTACTGTGCCCATAGGAT
>JAFDIG010000387.1 GCA_019308145.1 Deltaproteobacteria bacterium
ATATATGGAATAAAAAAAGGAAACAGTGTGCGAGACGTTATTATCAACTATTTTCTGAAGCAGGGCTTTTAGATTTTGTTGTCCCCCCTAAAATTAAACAGAGCAATCATGTTTTTCATCAGTATGTGATCCGTGCTCAAAAAAGAGACCAACTCTTAAAATATTTAAAGGCACAAGATATTGGTTGTGCGACTTACTATCCTCTACCATTGCATCTGCAAGAGTGTTTTGCTTTTTTAGGCTATAAAAGAGGAGATTTCCCTCAGGCTGAGCAAGCATCTAAAGAGACACTAGCCCTTCCCATGTATCCCGAGTTAACTATTAAACAGCAAGAGTATATAGTTAGAAAAATAAGGGAATTCTATGACCAAATTTAATTATGTTTTTGCTTCGGCAACACAACGGCAGGGAATTCTTGCTTCTTCCTCAGCTTTTATAAAGAAATTTTTCTTTACTATTAAAGTCATTACATCATTGTAGTAGTTATTTTGGAGAATAAAATTTCTTAAAAAATTAAGTTCTTGTAAGTTAAACTTGTCTTGGCATCTTTTTAAAATACCCTCCACACAATCATCACTTAGTTTGCAATAAGATATTGAAGGAGTTTTTCCTTCAGCACATACCTCTAGTGTTTGGGGGTCTAATTTTTTGACTTCTTTTTGGACAGCCTTAATAAAATTATTAAGTTTTTCTTCAGAAATACAAAAATCTTTCACCATCCGGATCTGCTTTTTTATAGCTTCAACTTGGACTTGGACTTCGATATTCTTTATTTCTATGCTTCCTTTTATAATTTCATAAATAAAAGGGCTATCAATTTTGTCCCGCCACCTTTTTATCAAAAATCTCTCATTACCATTAGTAGCCTCAAAATAACATGTCTTTGTGGGTTCTGTGTATGGTTTGTCACTTATAGGAGGAGTTATAGGAATCAACTCTTCTATTTTATGCCCTTTGTGTCTTTGCAAAAACTCTTTTCTATCATCTATTTCTATTTCTTTAATTGTTCCATTATTACGGTTATATATGTATTGAGGGCAAAAATCCCATTCTGTGATACCCATTACTTCATTGCAGTTAATGCACCGGATTAATTTCCCTATCATTTTTTTTAATTTCCTCTATAAACACCTTAACCAATTCCTTATCAAATTGAGCACCAGCACACTTCTCAATCTCCAGCAGTGCTTCATTTTTACTTAGTGGAGACTTGTAAGGCCTGCCTATTGTTAGGGCATCATAGGCATCAGCAATAGCTATAATGCGAGCAAAAAGAGGTATCCTTTTGCCTGACAATCCTTCAGGATAACCCTTTCCATCAAATCTTTCATGGTGATGTTTAATGCCTTCAATTACGTCAGAAGGAAGCCCCAATGGACTTATAATTTTTATCCCTTTTATAGGGTGTTCTCGCATAATGGCCCATTCATTTTCATCCAAAGGACCTTCTTTGGAAATGTAGATGTCACTGATGCCTACCTTCCCTATATCATGAAGATAGGCACTAATTTGAAGCTTTTCTTTTTCATCTGAAGAAAGCCCAAGACCATCAGCAATTAATGAGGAATAATAGCAAACTCTTTCTGAATGCCCTAGGGTATAACGATCCTTACTTTCTAATGTGGTAGCAAGCACTCTTACAAATTCTAAATAGCTTTCTCTTCTTAAAAAATAATAACAAGATTCATTTAATTGATTTAAAAAATGGGTTATTTGTTCATAAATCTCTGAATGAGATTTAGCATCTCTTTTGGTTTTCTCTAAAACATTTTTTATCTTGCTGCTTACATTCCTTCTTTCAATACATTTTTTAACGACTGAAAGAATATCTGGCACATTAAAGGGTTTAAGGATATAATCAAATACTTTGTATTTTATAGCCTCTACTGCCGACTGTAATGTTCCATAACCAGTAATGATTATAACCCCAATGCTAGGATCATAGTTTTTGATATGTTTAAGAACTTCCTCTCCCGGCATACCAGGCATCCTGAGATCCAGAGTAACTAGGTCAATAGGGGTTTTCTTAATTATCTCCAAGGCAGATATACCATCTTTTGCTGTGTAAACATCAAAGGATGGTTTCAGGATCATCCTTAAAGATTCTCTAGGTCCTAATTCATCGTCTACTATTAAAATTCTTGGTCTTCCGGAGA
>JAFDIG010000388.1 GCA_019308145.1 Deltaproteobacteria bacterium
CTTTTTCTTTTTTAACATCTTCTAATTTAAATAATAAAATAGGAGAAAATAAAAAAGTGGAAAAACTTCTTAAGATATGGGATAGTATAGAACTTTACTTAACAGGAATATTAGTAACCATTGCCACAGCTTTTGCATTCTATCAGGTGATAATGCGTTATATATTTAATAATGCACCAGAATGGGCTGAAGAGTCTGTTATATATCTCGTTCTTTGGGGAGTTTTTATTATATCAAGCAAGTTAGTTAGAGATGATGAACATGTAGGAGCGGATTTTGTTATTCGTAGAATGCCATACAAGGTGCAAAGGGTTGTTGAAATAATTAACTGCTTTTTAGCAATAACGTTTTGTGTGATAGTTATATATTATGGTATAAAAATTGTTTTTACCGCATTTGCTATGGATGAGAGATCAACCACAAGGTTAAGATTTCCTCTGTGGATAGCATATTCATCTATTCCTTTTGGAACTTCTCTAATTCTTTTGAGTTATATACGACGTTTATATCTTTTCTTTTTTAGATTTGATCCTGAAAAGTTATTAATTAAATTTCATGAAAAAGCTGAAAAAGGAGAAACTAACGTATGACTATATTTCTTTTCATCTTTTTTACTTTGCTGCTTGTAACAGGCCTTCCTATTGCTTTTGTTTTGGGAATGACATCAGTAATTATGTTACTGTTTTTTTCCCATACGCCTTTAATTTTAATTCCAGAAATAATGTATAATTCTTTGGCCACTTTTCCCTTAATGGCTATTCCATTTTTTGTAATAGCAGCTAAATTTATGGTGCAAGGTGGAACTTCAAAATATCTTATTAATGCGGCAAATTCTATAGTAGGATCATTTTCTGGTGGTATAGCAATTGTATGTGTTGTTTCAAGTATGATTTTTGCTGCTATAAGTGGTTCTAGTGTAGCTACAGCCCTTTCTATGGGTGTAATTATTATCCCAGCAATGATGAGACTCGGTTATTCTCGCTCTTTTGCAACTGGTATTGTTGCAGCATCTGGTACAATGGGAATTATGATTCCTCCAAGCATTGCTCTTATTTTATATGGAATCATCACCGATCAATCTATTCCAAGGCTTTTTTTAGCTGGAGTTTTACCTGGTTGCTTGGAAGGTTTTTTATATATCATATGGATTATTTATTATTCAAAGAAGAAAGGTTATGGTGGTGAGGAAAGAAAAAGTTTTGGAGAAATGGTTAAGGCTGTTGGAAAAGCCCTTCCTGCTCTCTCCTTGCCGGTAATTGTTTTAGGAGGGATATATTCTGGAATAGTTACCGTTACAGAAGCAGCAGCATTAGCGGCTGTTGCTTCTATATTTATAAGTCTTGTTATTTACAGGGAAATAAAACCTTCGCAAGTAATTAGACTTATGGGAGAATCGATGAAATCTGCTGGGATGATAATGTTTATTATTGCATCAGCAATGGTTTTTGGCGCTTGGATAACACAGGCAGGAATCCCGGCTCAATTAGTTCAATTAACACAACAATATAATCTTCCTTGGTGGGCATTTCTCATTGTTGTTAATCTATTATTGTTAGTTTTAGGGATGTTTTTGGAAGTTATTTCTATTATGTTAATAACCTTGCCTATTATTTATCCTGTGCTCGGCTCTTTAGGGATCGATCCTGTTCATTTTGCAATTGTTATGACAGTAAATATGGAGGTTGCATTAATTACTCCACCTGTTGGATTAAACCTTTTTGTGCTATCAAATGTTGCTAAAGCGCCACTATCTGAAACCATTAAAGGTGCTGCACCATTTGTTATTCTCTCTCTGATAGAGTTGATAATTGTTACATATTGGCCTTCTTTCTCTCTATTTCTGCCAAGGCTTTTGATGCCAGGGCATTAAGATTATATGGATAAATTTAGTTACGAGATTTTTTGAAATACTATAATATGAAGAATATAATTGGTGATAATAAGTTATTTATTTAGCTTGATTAGTTGTGTGAAGCATAATATGGTTTTAAAATAACGATAATTTTTTAGGTAATTATTTATATATAAATATATAAACATTTTTTGTTTATAGTAGAGTAATTTTTATATTTTTTTATGAAATCTTAAGCAGAATCGAGTGATTTTTAAATTTTTCTGGATTCAATTCTTATTATAGAGAGGAGCTATAAATGG
>JAFDIG010000389.1 GCA_019308145.1 Deltaproteobacteria bacterium
TAGTAGATATTTCTAACGCTTATGACCTGCATATTCATTCTAACCCATCCCTTTTTGAGCGTATTGGAGATGATATTTATATAGCTAATCATGCAAAAGAAGCAGGTCTCACTGGGATTTTATTAAAGAACCATTTTGAATCAACAGTTGGACGTGCTGCTATTGTTAAGAATATTATAGGGGATTTATATATTTTTGGAGGGTTAGTTCTTAACAGTTTTGCAGGGGGGCTTAATCCAGTTGCAGTTGAAACAGCTCTTAAATTGGGTGCAAAGGAGATTTGGTTGCCTACTATTGACTCTAAGGCTCATGCGAAAGTCTTTGGCCATTTAGGTGGATTTGGATATCAAGAATCAGTAACAAAGGTAAAAAGAGAAGCTATAACCATTTTGGATGATGGAAAAATTAAAGAAGAGGTAAAGATTATTGTAGAGTTGGTACGGGATTATGATGTTATTTTAGGAACTGCTCATTTAGGGAAAGATGAGATATTTCTTTTAGCAGAATTTGCTCACCAGATTAATTTTTCTAAACTGTTAATAACCCATCCTTTTTTTAATCCTCCTAATTTAAATGTTAAAGAACTTGTTAGGTTGGTACAGCTTGGGTCAAAAATAGAACTTTGTGGTGGCAATCTCTATCCTATCCCTGGTGTTGGCAGAATAGATAATTATAGAGAAACAATAAGAGAGGTTGGGGCAGAATCAATTATCCTTACAAGTGATGCAGGACAACCAAGAAAATCTCTTCCTTATGAGGTACTACGTGTCTTTTCACAATGTTTGATGGAGAAGGGGATCACACAATCTGAGATTGACATAATGGTAAAAGAAAATCCTGCTTATTTGTTATCAATTTAAAAAATTTTTAAAAAGGGGGGTGAGAAAAAATCATTTAAATCATGGGAAGTTTATTGAAAACCATGATTTTTTAATTTTAGGGGCCAAAAAATTTAACCATTTAATCAAAGGAGGGAAAAATGAAAAAGCTAATTTTTGTTTTAGCAGCACTCTTTATTCTATCGAGTGTTTGTTTAGCAGGCAGCTTTCCATCAAAACCTATTACACATATTATTCCTGCAAAAGCAGGTGGAGGGTTTGACAGGTCATCCAGGGTGATTGCGCCTGCATGGGAAAAGATACTTGGTCAACCGATAAAATTTGAATATCTGCCAGGAGCATCCGGAATGATTGGTTTTGGGAAGCTTATGTCAAAACCATCTGATGGCTATACAACTATTATTACAACTATTGCAATGCAAGCAATGAACATCAACACAGGTGTCTCTAAGTTTACTTGGAAGGATATTGGCTTTATTGGTAACCTTATTGTTGATCCTAATGTTGTTTTGGTTCATAAAGACTCTCCTTGGAAAACTATTAATGATTTTATCAAAGCTGGTAGAAAGGCAAAAAAACCTCTTACCATTTCAACTTCTCATCCAAAGGCGGTATCAACATTAGCTGCAAGAATCCTTATTAAACTAACAGGGATAAATGCTAAAGTAATCCCATTTAATGGTGGTAGCAAAGCACGTAATGCCTTGGCAGGGAAGCAAGTTGATGCATGTATTGGACCATATTTTTCTGCATCTTCTAAAAAAGCTTTTATTAAGGCTTTAGCCTCCTTCACGGATAGGAAGGTTTGGTCTGGTATATGGGATATTCCTACATTAACAGAGGCTACAGGGGAAAAATTTCCTAATTTAGTAGAGCCTTTTGCTTTCATGATTAAAAGGGATACTAGAACAAAAGCTCCTTTAGCTTACAAAAAACTTGTTCAAACATTTAAGCAGGCTATTAAAGCTGATCAGACCCAAAAATTGGCAAAAAAGAGTGGCATGGCACCATTTATAGAATATTGGTCACCTGCTAAATGTGATGCCTATGTGAAAAGCTTTCAATCGGTATGGGAAAAATATAAGGATCTCATGAAATAGTAATTATTAATGATAAAAGATACCTATGGGGGCTGTTTATGGTTAATCAAAAGAGAAGCATAGATTGGGGAGAAGCTATTATCCCTATCTTAACATTATTATTTGGTATAGCCTATTTTATTCAAGTAAAAGGTGCATCCTGGACAGCTATTTATTGGCCTACCCTAATTGCTATTGTTTTGGCTCTTCTTTGGTTA
>JAFDIG010000390.1 GCA_019308145.1 Deltaproteobacteria bacterium
TCTTCAATTGGCAAAGCATTTTCTACTTGATGAGGAGATGATATATATGGAGAGAGTTTTGAAAGGTCAACTATGACTGTTTCCAAATATTTAGCATCAGGATCAGGATAGATCAGTTCAAAGATTTTTTTAGTTCGTTCTTTTACCCATTTTATCATAACTTCATCTGGTTCCATAATACCAACCTTAGCTCCCATCTCAACCGCCATATTACTGATGGTAAACCGCTCTTCCATATCTATACTTTTTAGACCTTCCCCAGAAAACTCGAGTGCCATATAATTTGCCCCGTCAGCACCAAGCTTGCCAACAAGATAAAGGATAAGGTCTTTTGAAAAAACACCTTTTGGGAGTTCACCATTTAATATAATTCTGATAGTTTCAGGAACTCTAAACCATTGCTTCCCCTCTGCTATTGCCATAGCAATATCTGTGCTTCCCATCCCTGTAGCAAAAAGATTTAGTGCTCCATATGTACAGGTATGCGAATCAGAACCAATGATCAGCTCCCCGGGCAAGGCTAAACCTTTTTCCACCATGATCTGGTGGCAAACACCCTCACCCACATCAAAAAGTTTTAAGTTCAATTGCTTTGCATACTGCCTCATCTTTTTATGAACATTTGATATAGATTCAACTGGACTTGGTGCAGAATGGTCAATGATTAAGATATAATTTTTAGGATCAAATATCTTTTTACCTCCTAAATCCTTCCATATATCAAGAGGAATTGGCCTGTTACCATCATGAGACATAGCTCTATCAATTTTTGCTAAAACTATTTGTCCTGCTTTTGCATCAGTTCCACTTTTATTACTCAAAATCTTTTCTGATATGGTCTTGCCCATTATAAGATTCTCCTATTTTCCCATGAGTCTATATTATTAGTGGTAGCATCTATAAGAATCTTTTTATCAAAATTAAAAAAATCTTTTGGCTTAAACCTATAAGTTATGCCCCACAATATATCTTCTAAAGAATTTAGATCTATATCCTTATTAACCAAAATAAAAATTTTTACAAGAGGAACATCCTTGAGCGCATCAAAGAGTTGGACCTTCAGATCATTTTTCCCGATCATTAGAAAAGCTAACCTTGCTCCAGCAAAAAGAGGGATTTTATAATCCATTATAAGTTTAAGCTCTTTTAGTTTTTCTAATCTATGTTTTGCTTTTAGACTTAAAAGTTCTATATGCTCATTAGATATACCACCTGATATTGAATAAAAAAATGGGTCTTTTTTGATAAAAATCTTTTCTATTAAACATACAGGATTTTTTTTAACCGAGTAAGTACCAGTTGAATCACCAAAAGGGCCTTCCTCTTCCCATGTAGGTAATACCTTTCCCCAAAGAATAAATTCGCTCTCAACAGGAACTGGGATTTTATCCATCACAAAATCTATCTTTCCGCCTGAAAGGGAAGAAGCAACCTCAATCTCATCCACATTTTCTGAAAGAGATAGCGCTGCTAAAAGTATAATCTCAACAGGTGGTGCAATCAAAATAACAACATCTAATTTTTCCTTTTCCGTAATAGTATTTTCAAAGATCTTTTTTATCTTATATGTGGCAGGGTTAAATGATAGTTTATTTTCCCCTTTAATAGCCATTCTCATAAAACAGATATGGAAACCTTTTTTATTTTTTTTCTTAGCTAATACAATTGAAGAAGTTAGATATGGATCTTTGTCTAATTTGCTATATTTTATAGATGGTAGATACTTCCTAATATCATCAACTGGTTCTATTTTTTCCCCATGAGGGAAAGAGTCAATAAAACTCAATGGAAGAGGATTTGACTGAGCTTCATCAACCTTTTTAAATAGATTAGATAAGGAATCAACATGAAATATTTTTAAAAGCCTATCAATATTACCAAAGATATTTGCTACAATTTTTATGTTAAATTTATCAATTTTATTAAAAATAATTGCTCTGTTTTTATCTTTTTCCTCTTTTGATACAAATATTGGTATCTTATCTAATGAGACAACTTCATTAATAAAGTTAATATCTTCATCTTCAACAAGGTAATCAATAGAATCTTTAAAATTCATATAACAATTCTAAATAGTTCCTTTTACTTCCTTAACGATCTGCAAAAATTCTTCATCTGTTAAAGAGGCATGCCT
>JAFDIG010000391.1 GCA_019308145.1 Deltaproteobacteria bacterium
TATTGTCTCCATTGAATCCTTAATAAATCTTCTGAAAAGCTTGGATGGAGAGACAAAAGAGGAGATAGTTGAGAAGGTTTTTATTGAGGAAGATATACAGCGTTTAAATAGAAGAAAGGGGGAAGGTTATTATTAAAGCAGAGGAGGTCTAAGCTCAAATGCTTTCTTAAAATTCTTTGCATTAAGGATCTTTTTTCTTAAGCCTTCATAAGGTGGAAAAGCTCCTCCATAACCTATCACTCTCCTTGCTTTTGCTATCATCTCTAATTCCTCTTTAGTCCAATTCTTAGAGACATAACTGTTCTTTGGCATTGGAGTAATAGGTTCATACCTCATAGGATATGCAACAACACCCCATTCTAAAATGTCTTTAATTCGGTTTAAAAAATCTTCTGGATTATCAGAAAAGTTGTAAAGAGAATAAACCAAAATTCTTCTTTTACGAATGCCTATATCACTTAAAAGATCTATTGCTTTTTTAATCGCATTTCTAACTGAATTAGTATCATATGCTAATCGCACAATAGGAATCTTAAGCTCTTTTAGTCTCATTGCAACCTTTTCGGTTAAAAGCCTTGCATCTAATCCCTGATTAAAATCAACTGTAAGGTTAACTTCCTTAAGTTCGTCAAATATATTCTCCCAATACGGGGATGCTAAAATATTATTATCCCACAAGATTATCTTTTTATGCCCAGGATAGATAAGATGTTTAATAGATTTTTTTGGTATAAATTTTGGTTCAATACGAGGAACAGAACAAAAAGAACAATTCCTTACACATCCCCTTGAGGAAAATAAAATAGTTGAATCACAATCTGGCACAAGCTTGTAATCTGGCAATATATCTTCTACTTCATCTATTAATCCTCTATAAATTTCTATTCTATCTTTGAACCTCTCTTTTAAATGGTCAGGGCATAAGGTTGCATATATACCACCTACAATAATTTTTGCTTTTTTATATTTTTCTCTATAATAATTAATAACATCATGAACAGGTTCATAAGCATAAGTAAAGAGGGAGGTAATATAGATGATATCAGGTTTAAAGCCATCATCAACAAAACCAGAGACAAGCCTTACCTTATCTTTTCTCTTTTTATGATAGGAAGAGAGTTTTAAAAGCCCTAAAGGTGGATAAGTAGTGTGATATTTTTTTGATCTTTTTGGCTCAACAAGAAGGATGTTTTTCATTCAGCTTTACCAAAGGGAGAAGAGATGAATTTTTTGCTTTTTTATCTTCTTTTATGGTATCTAAATTATTCATAGTTATATAGGATTTGATACAAATTTTCTTATTGACATATTTCTATATTATGTTATAATATAAATAATCCAAAAGGTTGGAGGTGGATAGCCCGTATAGGGCTAGCGTGAAAAACCGAGAGTAAATCCTCGGTTTTTCATTTTAAAAAAACCTTCCCATAACCTTCGATTCTTCCATTATAATAGTGTTTATTATATTTTCCTTTTAAAATTTCACAAATTCTTCTTCCAAAAGTTCCTGCTGAAGATTTAGAAATTCTATTATTTTCTATTAGAATTTCCTCCTTGATTGGATATGCAAGTATATCAGATAGCTGAAGCCCAGCAATATTAGCGTTTTTAGGTTTAAGTTTTATCTCTTTGCTGGTTAGAGCTTTTTGAAAAAAGCTGGGAGCTCTAAATTGTGTGCCACTGTTATAAATATTTTTATATGCTTCTTTTAACTGCTTATCCTCTTTGCCGCCTCTACTTTCTGCCAATACATCTCCTTTTGAATTATTGAAATTTAAAAATCCAGGGTAACGTTCAAGAATTACTGCCATGCAGTAATGGTAGGGGTGAAAAGCAGATTTTTTGTAACGATCTATATGAGCCTTTTTATCAATCACTACTGATATAATTATAAAATCCATTTCATTAATAAAATATAACAGATCCTCATTAAATGCTTTTTTTCTTTCTGGAATTTTAAGTCTCCCAAAAGCTCCTTTTTTGTTAATTAAATCCTTTCTATGCAATATTATAGGGTCATCTGGATTGTGTGGAAAATGTTTTTGTTTTAATTTTTCTAACTGAGGATGAAAAATTTCTCTATATAAATTTTGTTCTATAATAGTACCTATTAAACCAAGATATCTTTTATCA
>JAFDIG010000045.1 GCA_019308145.1 Deltaproteobacteria bacterium
GATTGGGAGAATGTGGCTAATTTAATGTTATCCTCTGCTGAAAAGGTAGCAAAAGCAGGAGCAGACTTTGCCATATGCCCAGATAACACAATCCATCAGGCATTTGATTTTGTTATTAAAAAATCCTCGATTCCATGGCTTCATATAGCAGAAGAGGTTGCAAAAGAGGCAAAACGACAAAATTATAGATCCCTTGGCATTCTTGGCACACGTTTTTTAATGGAAAGCCCTGTTTATCCAGAAAAGCTTTCGGATGTAGGCATTGAATATAAACTCCCAAAACCAAATGAAAGAGAACGTATAAATAATATTATTTTTGATGAACTGGTTTATGGGCGGTTCACTCAGGAAGCTCTAATATATTTCCAAGGGATAATTGAGGAATTAAAGAATCAAGGTTGTGATGCTGTTGTTCTTGGATGCACAGAAATACCGCTTTTGATCACTCAAAAAGATTCACCCTTGCCAACTTTGGATTCAACAAGATTATTGGCAAGAGCTGCACTTAAAAAGGCAGTCGGGATAGCAACTCTGTGATGAATTCAAGAAAAAGAATTATTTTTACCTTTGTGAAGGCCATGTCTGTGGTATTTGTATAGCAACTTGCCTTTTTGGAAACAAAAACAACAAAATCAATATATAATATTTTTCTTGGTATCTTTATCAAATATATGAGATTTAGAGAGATCAAAAACTACTTTTATTAATTCATCTGGTTTTACCTTTGCTTCTGGTTCTAATAAGCAGCTAAATTCAATCCCCTCTTTTGTTACCTCCACCATATCTCTATCACCTAATGGCTCTACAACATCAACAATAACATCCATAGTGTTTTCCTTAACACTTTTTATTTTGGAGAACCTTTTTTCATAGATATTTTCTGGCCGAATACCAAATATCACATCTTTATTAAGATAATTAGCGCACTTTTTCTGATATCTTTTGGGAATCAAAAGCTTTGCGCCAGCAAATTCAATAAATAGTTTTTCATCCTTTTTGATGATTTTGGCATCAAAGAAATTCATTGTTGGGCTTCCAATAAAGCCAGCAACAAAAAGGTTTTCTGGTAAATTATAAACATCTGTCGGTCTTCCTACCTGGAATATAGAACCCTCATTCATTATGGCAACTTTATCACTCAAGCTCATTGCCTCAACCTGATCATGTGTAACATATATCACCGTAGATCTTAATTTCCTGTGTATCCTTTTTAATTCTGCTCTCATCTTCAGCCTAAGTTTAGCATCAAGGTTGCTTAAAGGTTCATCAAGTAACAAAACCTTTGGTTCTAAAACAAGAGCCCTTGCAAGAGCAACCCTTTGTCTTTGCCCACCGCTTAGCTCCCTTGGCAATCTCTCCTCCAAGCCATCAAGATTTAGAAGTTCAATAGCCCATTTGATCTTTTTTATGATTTCATCTTTTCTATATTTTTTTATTTTCAATCCAAATCCGATATTTTCAGCAACAGTCATATGAGGGAAGAGGGCATAGCTCTGAAATACCATTGCAAGGCCTCTTTTTTGAGGGGGAACATCATTTGCTATTATATCATCTATATAAAGCTTCCCAGATGTAATATCTTCCAGCCCTGCTACCATTCTTAATGTTGTTGTTTTTCCACAACCTGATGGTCCAACTAATGTTACAAATTCACCATCTTTTATGATTAAATTTAAATTTTTTATAACTAAATTACGACCAAATCTTTTAAATACCTGCTCAAATTTAACTGTTGCCATATTGTTTTCCTATTTCACAGCACCAGCTGTTGCACCTGCTCTCATATATTTTTGGACAATAAAGGTAAAGATAATTACAGGGATTGACAACATTACCGAGATAGCAGCAAGCAGATTGTGTTGCGGAGTCCATGATAAAATCTTTTGTAACATTACTGGCAAAGTGGAAAGATTCCCAAAAGCAAGGATAAAATAAGCAAAGATAAACTCATCCCAAGAGAGCAAAAAAACATAGATTGCGGCTGCTGCTAAGCCAGGCAGGGCAACTGGTAAAATAACTCGCACAAAGGAATATAACTTGCTTGCACCCATTATTTGAGCCTGCTCATCCAAATCCTTTGGTATTGTTTCAAAAACCCCCATTGCTATAAATATTACATATGGGATCGATAAAAGTGAATGAGCTAATGCAACCCCAATCTTAGTATTAATCAATCTTAATTTTATAAATATCTCAACAACAGGAACTACTGAAACTATGTCTGGAAATAATCTGACAGAGATTAAAAGTGTTGCTAAAACCATAATCCCAGGGAATCTATAACGCACCAGAGCATAAGCAGCAGGTGTACCGATTATCAAAGAAATAATGACAGAAGTTAGTGCAACTTCTATACTGCATAAAGCAGCAGATATAAATCTGTCGGTTGTAACTAATGTTTTAAACTGTTCTATTGTAGGATGATATGGCCAGAGAGGGATTGGCTTTCCACCTGTTACCACACTTGCCCTATCGCTTATAGAGTATTTAAACATCACAAATATAGGAAATAGAATTATTAATATCATTATAATAATGCCTATTAACCAGATGATTTCGGATGTATTAATTCTTTTTAGTTTCATTTTTTATATTTTAACTAATCGTTTCTTTAACCATTTCAATAGATAAAAAATCAATATTGTTGATATTATAATTAAAACCAAAAGGATCAAGGCTATGGTAGATGCTTCGTAAGGGTCTCTCCATTCATGATAAGCCCTTTCAATCAACGTGGCTAATAAAGGGTAGCTTCCTGCAAGGATAAAAGGAAATATAAACTCCTTCCACATCTCTATAGACCTTAAGATCAATAGTGTTGAGATTGCAGGTGTTAAAAGTGGCAAAGTGATCTTTATAAATGTTTGCATTGCCCCTGCACCCATTGTTTGAGCTGCTTCATATTGGTCTTTTTCTATTGATTGTAAACCAGCAAGGATGATCAACATAGAGATTGGCATATCCCTCCATACTTTTCCAAAAATAGAAACTAAAATGGCAAAAAAGCCTGATCCTCTCCAGTTTATGGGATATGAAATAACCTTAAAAGGGAAAAATGAATGATTTCCCATAAGGATATTGTTTATATGACCACCTGGATAATCAAACATAATATAGAGGATTATTGCTGTAACAATTGATGGGATAGCTAATGGAAGGATAAAAAGACTCCTTATAATTCCCCTTGCTATAAACTCTCTTGCTAATAAAAAAGCAGCAACCATACCAATGAGAAGCTCAAGTGGTGTTCCAATAAAGGTAAATAATATTGTGCGAAAAAATGCTTCCTTAAATTCTGGATTTTTTGAAAGCTCAATAAAATTATATACAGAGGGAAAAAGAGGGGCTTTAGGTGTTATATGAGTTAATGACAACTCTACAACCTTAAACAAGATGATTAATAAAAATCCAACAAGATAAATAACAGCAGGTGTAAGGATGAGAATTGCAAAAAGATTTTTTTTAAAAAAATATGATAAAATTTTTATTTTTTTAAACATGAAAAAGTTTTAAAAAATAAATAAAGATAATTAAAAATTATAAAAATAATGATTTACTCTTTTATCTTTAAGCTAAAAAAGTAAGCCTAAAGTAAAAATTAATTACTTTGTTTTTATTTTACAAGTTAATTATGGCTTAACTATGATCTTCACAGGTAATGAAGAGAGCTCCTTTCCTTTTATTTTTACCTTTGCATAGATTAAATGTCTCCCTGGTTTTAATTTCCAAAAAAATTGACCATTTATCTTTTTTGAGCTACCATCTTTATCAACAAACCATTTTACATCCTCTATTCCATCGGATTTTTTTAAAAATAGTGGTAACATTTGCAGCTGAGATGGAATAGTTGGATCAATCGCTAATCTTACGCCTGAGCATGGATAAGCAACTTGAATTTTTGGTAATGAAGTAAAGCGTTTTTTTTCAGAACTAATATTATTCTCTTTTTTCAATAACCCAACGCTTTTTGCCCAACTTTTGAATTCAGCAGGATATTCAACATACTCTAAGAAACGTTTACCATCAGGAGTATTTATCCATTTTCCTTTATGAAAGGAACAGATCGTTTTTGGTATTGTACCTTCAATAAAGTATTCTTTGACTGCACCAGGGCAATACAATCCAGGGCGTTGTCCTGAAAGAGGGCAGATAAGAGCTTCTTTTATCCTTTTAGGCTTTTTATACCATGATTTGTTACGATAGAGCATTGCCTCTTTCATTACTTCTCTCAATATAGGAACCGCCCCTGTTATACCGCTGACCCTATACATCTCTTTTCCATTAAAATTTCCCACCCAAACACCAACAGTAATCTCAGGTGTAAAGCCAAAAGCCCAATTATCTCTAAACCCAGAGCTTGTACCAGTTTTTACAGCAGCAGGAAATGGTAATTTTAAAAGCGAATTTCTTCCAAATGATATCTCTCTTGCTTGATCATCTGATAAGATATCTGCTATTAGATAGGCTACTTCTTTTGAAATGATTCTAACAGGTTTTTGATATGGATCATCCATTAAATATCGTAAAGGAATAAATTCTCCCATTCTTGCTAAGGTTGAATAAGCGGTTGTTAACTCCTCTAAAGTGATACCACCATTGCCTAAAGTGAGCCCCACTCCATAATAATCAGGAGAGTGAGTAAGGCTTTTTAACCCCATCTTCTTATAAAAATTTAAAAGTTCATAAATCCCAACCTTTTCAGCCACTTCAACAGCGGGAACATTTAAGGAATTTGCAAGAGCTTTTCGTAAGGTTACAGGACCATGATATATATGGGAGTAGTTTTTAGGCCTATAGATTCCTTCTTTTATACTATAATTGACTGGTATATCAGCAAGCAGTGTTGCTGGTGTCATCCCTTTTGTTAATGCTAATGCATAAGTTAAAGGCTTAACAGCTGAGCCAGGTTGTCTTATTGCCAAAACACCATCGTTTTGTCCATAAATCGTTTCATCAAAAAAGTCTTTAGAGCCAACATATGCCAAAACATCACCTGTTTTATTTTCAACTACTATAACAGAACCATTGGTTACCCCTTTTTTCTTAAGTTTTTCTATATTAAAAAAAACAATACGCTCCACTTTTTTTTGTAATTCGAGATCAAGAGTTGTAATAATATTCTCTTTTTTATTAAGCTTGCTGCCATAACGTTTAATAATTCTATAAATAAAATGGGGTGCAAGGAAATAATTTCTCAGATGGTTTAGATCTATAGGTTCTTTTAAAGCTCGGTTTAATTCTTCAGATGATAAATATCCTATATTTGCCATGCGCTTTAGAAGAAGGTTTCTACGTTTAATGATTACTTTAGTTCTTTTATAAGGGTTGAAGTAAGATGGGGATCTTGGAATAATTGCTAAAAAAGCTGCTTCGGCAGGGGAGATTCTGGCTACTGATTTATCAAAATAAACACGACAAGCACAACTAACACCGATTATATTAAATCCTAAAGGTAATCGGTTGAGGTATTCTTCCAATATCTCTCCCTTTGTATGATGTGCTTCAAGACGATATGCAAGCCAAATTTCCTTTAATTTGCCTAAAAAATTCCTGGGGTATAATTTTAGCTGCCTTGCTAATTGCTGTGTAATGGTACTTCCCCCTCTTATAATCCTTCCTGCTTTAAGATCCATTAAAATTGCATTTCCAATTGCCAGCCAATCTACTCCTTTATGATGAAAAAATCTTTTATCCTCTGCTGTAATTAAGGCATTTATTAGATGAGGTGAAATCTGTTCAAGGCTTACTGTTTCACCCTTTGTCCCTTTTGGACTTAGCATCTCCCTTAGTGGGATATGATGACGATCATAAAAAATCAGAGCCTTAGCTTTTTTGAATTCTTGGTTGGTTAATGGATCATTACTGAATTTTGCTATAAAAGGAAGGGAAATAATAATAATTATAATGAATGTAGTAGCTAATATCAAAAATTTCAATAGATAGAGAAATACCCTCACTTTACCTCTACCTCTCTATATACTCCCTGTCCGAATACTGCTGGTGAGTACATCTCTTCTACATGACAAGGAAGCATAGTAAAATCACCTTTTGCTACTACCTGAACCTTATATTTAAATAGGTATTTGCCAGCAGGAGCTCTATCAGCAAAGAAAAGTACCCTATCTTTTCGCATCTCTTTATGATAGAACCAAAAATCTGTTTCCGTTTCCTCTCTTATCTTTGCATCTTCCCTTGAAGCGGTTGCCAAATTTATATTTATTGTTTCAAAGCATGCAGGAAGAGGATCATCGATTACTATAAAATTTCGCGAGGCAGGAAGTAAAAGTGTTAGATGGATTTCCACTTTATCACCCTGTTTGAGCTTTATCTTGTTTTTAAGTTCTGTAAGGTTTCCATTTAACTCCTCTTTGAAAAGGTTTTTCTTTATGATAAATCCATTGTTTACAGGTTTTGTTGGTAGCGAGCAAGGACTCCATTTAAGTTCTAAGCCATAATATACTCTTCCTCTGCCCACCTTTTTTATGGAGAGAATCTTTTTTTCTCCTAATTCAAGAGGGATAATCTTATGAATTATTACTTCAGGTTTTCTTTTTAGTGAATTGAATTCTATCTGCCCTAAAAATTTATTATTAAGATATGCCATTAATTTAAATTTTGGCATTTCTTGTTCAAATATAGAGGCATAATCTTTTATACAGTTTAAGCAGAATATATTTTCTTGTGTTGTTAGCCAATGCCCAGCTTTACGTGATGTAATAATATAATGTAGTAGTTTATATGAGACCTCACTTTTAGGTTCAACATTCAAAAAGGAGGTAAGTAGCAGACAATTTGTACGTATATTAGAATAGAGAAGATGGCTAAAGCCAACATCTACTGATTCTTTAAATTGGAATTCTCCTGTTGTTATGTCAGAATGGTTTATGATTTGCTGCCGAATATCATTAAGAATCAAAGAGTTATCCTCAAGTTCACGATAGATCGTCATAAAAAGAAAACCAAGGCCAAATAGATCAAGTCCCTCTTTTTCTTCTATTATCTTTTCAAGCAAGCTTTTACTTAAGCGGTTCTCTAAAGAGAGGAGATAAGCAGAAATTACCTGAACATTAAGCTTCATCCTTTTTGTATACCAATTGGGAAACTCTTTATCATACCTCATTAATCGGTCGAGATATTTAATAAGTTGGGTAAAAACATCTTTTGGGGGCTCAAACCCATTTGATTTAAGCCAGTAGAATGCTAAACCAGTGTAAGCGGATAGATATGGATCAACCTTTTCTAATCTGTTACCCCAATAACCAAATCCGCCATTTAATGCCTGGTAGCGAGAAGCCTCTTTTAACGTTCTTTTTATAACCTTAACAGGAACATCATGAGTTAGAAGAGAGCTGAAATATGGTTTAAGTTTAATATAATCAGAAAAGATAACAGCTTTCGTTAATTTTTGCTCCCAGCAAAGATAAGGATAGTTATTGATATAATCTATCACTTTGTCAAGTTGAGATAGAAGGCTTGTGGTAAAGATAAGTTTTAGCTCTCCAGAGCCTTTTTCCATCTCTTTGGGGAATAGAATATGCTTATAAATCATCTCTTTAGTAAATGTTCCATAAGTGGTTGAGATTTGTGGAAAAACCTTTCTTTTTAAAGGTAAGATAACTTTTACTCCATCAGCTTCATTTCCCATAACTGCTTTTACTTTTAACACCAATTCTTTTCCTTTTTTAGCTCTAAGTTGAAAGCTAACCTTTTTTCTTGATTCTGGTGGAATATTTAATTTAGAGCTTGTTTTTTCTAAAAATTCAACATTTTTTCCTTCCAATGAAACAAGCACCTCACCCTTTTGTTTTGTGCGATTATGAATAATAAAGGATGCATCTAATATATCACCAGTTACAAGGAAATTTGGTAGAGCTGGTTTGATAATAAGGGGTTTGTTAACGGTTATTAGGCTTGTTTTAAGGCCAAATCTGTTATTTTTATCAGATGCTACAACAATAATACGCCAACTTGTGAGATTATCTGGTAATTGAAAAAAGACCGTTGCCTCACCATTTTTATTAGTAATGATTGAAGGGTTCCAATATGCTACCGCCTTAAAATCCTTCCTAAGCAGAATATCACCAATACCTTCAAAGCCACCACCACCTCCAGGATTTACACCTTTAAGCCCATAATGACGTCTACCGATAAGGTGGGTAAGGGTCTCAAATGTTATAACATCTAATCCTAAGATACGAGCAAAATAATAACCAACATCATAATTTTTTTTCGCATGTGGCACCAGTTGTAATACTGCCTCATCAACAACTGCTAAAGCAACTTCACTTTTTATACCTTTTCTATTATGGTTATTAACTTTTATATTTATTTTTGCTCTCTCATTTGGTCTAAATTCATTTTTGTTAATTTTTATTTTTATATCAAGAGTTTTTGCTGGATCATCCACCTTGATTTTTAGATAACCGAGTTTAAAGGATGGTTTCCCAAGATCTACGCCTGTAGGATCAATTTTTTGACTAACTCTTCCTTTAATTAATGTTACTGATATGTAAACCCCAGGGAAATAAGACCTTTTTATAGGCAGTTTAATAGTTGCTGCACCACCAACAAGTTTTTGTATAAAATAGTCAATTATACCTTCTCGTTCAACAGTTATCAAAGCATTAGCCTTATCATATGGATTCTTTACAAGTATTGTGGCTGAATCACCAGGCAAGTATGACTCTTTATCAGGTATAAGATCAATTCTATCATGGTTAAACCTCTCCCAGCCTATGGCTCCCTTGCCTATTGCATAAAGCTTGATTCCTGCTTTCACCTCTCTTTTATTTTTATCATAACTTATAGCTTGGATAATATAAGAGCCAGGTTTTGGAAGGGTCATTTTTACTTCAATTGGTACTCTTTTTGTGTAAACTTTTTTATATGATATAAGCTCTAAGTGAGGAGTACTACGATAATTGTAGAATGATCCAACACCTTTTTCACGAATTGTGTAATATTCCAAACGAAACAATTTTAAGGTAACCTCTTTGTTATTTTGGAATAGACCATCAGGGGTTATTGCTATTAGATTAAAGATAGCAGGATCACCTGCTTCAAGTAGCCATTGTGCTGGTTTAAGACCTAAATAAAAGCAAGCAGGATGGATTTTTATCCGTGTATGTCCTGCTATATTTTTACCTCTTTCATCTGGTATAGAAGCCTCTAAATCAATAAAAGAGTAATTTTTGATCCTTGAGATTGGTAAAGACAAATTTAATTTGTAATAGCCATTATTATTGGTAGAAAAGCTTGAGCGGTAAAAAGTATAACTGCTTATCCATTTAGACTTATCAAGCGTATTATCTGAGAATATATAATTAGCAAATTGGCTTTCTTTAGGCTTGAATTCTGAATAATGCAACGAGGCGGTAAACCTTCCCTCTCTATTTTTTAAAGGACCTCCAAAATGATAGGATGCTTTAATCTCTATTTGTGGGGTATCATTAGGGAGATATTCATTTTTTTCTGAAGCAAGTTCTATCTTAAACGGGGCTAGCTTATATTCCTCAACAAGAAATGAACCAGCTTCATATGTTGTATCCTTTTCTGTAAAAACTATAATTGAATAGCGACCTAATGCAGATTTTTTGGATAGATTAAACTCAGCCCATGCTGTTCCATATTCAGAAAGGCTAATATCTCTAATTTCATAAACCTTTTTCCCCTTTGGATTGATCACTTTAATGTTAATCTTCATATCAGGAGCAGGAAGTTTAAGGGATGATAAAGCTCTTTTTTTAACAAATATCTTAAAGTGAACTTTTTTGCCTGGTAGATATATAGGGGTATCAGTAAATGCATATGCAAGCCAATTGCTTTTATCATACAATCTTTCAGTTTCAAGATTGAATTGCCATGGTTCTATACCTCTTCTCCAATGGTATTTCAGTTCCATCAATGAGAGCTCGTCTCCCTTTGACGCGGTGATAAGAAATCCTTTATTATTATATCGGTTTATCCGTCTTTCAGGATCCAAATCCTTTGCACCAGGCATGATTACGATTCCATTTTCATCACTTAATCCACTCCAAAGTTCATGGTTATAATTTTTATAAAATGATAGACGAACTCTATTAACAGGAGTACCTTTCTCAATATTTGTAATCCATGCAAGGCTATTGAAAAATCCATGTTTATAAGTAATGCCTAAATTAGTTATCTGTGCAAAAAGCCATCTATTTTCTTTAATCCCTTCTGGCATTAGATAGATCACCAAAGAAGCAACTAATGACTCTTTGCCTAATAGAGTTTTCAAATCAAGAGGGATAATAAAAGTCTCATCAAAAGCTGTTTTTGGTTTTATGACCTTAAGCAATACGTCTTTGAACATCTTTTTGAATTCAAGGTTTTTCCCAAACATCCTTAAAATATTATAATCATCAGGAGATGAGATGATTTTATACTGGACATCTATTTTAGGGATATTTCTTACAACCAAAGGATACTGCCATGGCCCATTTCTCTCAATTATTGCTTGGGAACCTTTTAGATCGAAAAGAGGACTGAAATGCCCGGTTTTTATAATTATCTCTTTAGGTCCTTTATATCTTCTCCCAAAACAGTCATAGAAATTTTCTTTGAATCTAATTTTATAAGAAGTAGTAGCACTTAGATTATCTGGAAGTGAAAAATTTTTGTGTTCAAGGAGAGGATTTTTGCGATAATATTCGAAAATAGTATAGCTTTCTTTAGGTGCTTTGACTTTAGGATAAATGATAATGGAATTTATATAATCTCTATTTTTTACTGGTGAGGAGAAATATAAATAAGGAGAATAATCAGGTAATACATTTGATAATTCTACTTTTGTGGTCTTGTTATCTATTTTATAGTTTCTTCTTGTATCATATTTGTTAGATAACCAATATGAGATCGCTTCAAGCCTAAAGTCTCCATAAGATTTAAAACTTACTTCTATTCTTTTTATATTTGGTTCAGGACCTTCCAAAGAACGCAGTCCTGGTTCAATTACAAGTCTACCGCAAGATTTAAGAGGCATTGAGGTCTCTGGGAGGAAATAGAAAGCTGTATTAGGCGGTATTTTTTTATCATTTATTTTCTTTACAGGGATGATCCTTAGTTTATGCTTTTCCCCTTTCCAGTAAAAGAGGGTTTTTTCTTTTAAGGAGGTGATATCAACAGGTTGATTAAATATGATTAAAAGCTTAGGGAGATTAGCTTTAATCCATAATACCTTTTTCCTCTTTAAACTAATACGCTCTGTAATAAATTGGGCTTCTACCTTTTTTCTGAGTGATGAACCGAGAAGAGATTTTATTTCCTTTGGAACAAAAATAGTAAAACGTGTAGATTTAGGAAGTTTTTCTTTCAATTGGTAGGCAAGGGTAGTTGTGTTAAGCCATCTGAATTGGCCATTGGGAAGGTATGGTTCAACCTTTAGGGGAGCATCTTTTGGTTTTTGATCCATTCTTCCTAAAGGAACCATAGGTTGATTAAATGAGACGATAAACTGTTTTACTTCTTCAACCTTTATATCATTGCCTTTTGGTTTTATGATGTTTACCCTTAACTCCTGATCACTTTTAGAAGCAAATGATTTTAATTGAAAGAGATAAGTAAAAGAAAGAAGGATTATAATAAAGAATAATATAAATTTTAAACCAGAACCTGTTTTCTGTTTAAAGGATGGATGTTGGCCTGTTTTCATCTTTCCCTATCTCCTTATTTTTTAATTTGAATTAAAATTTTTTTATCTATATATTTAAGATTTTTTAATTTTGATTAGTTTACAATCTGTTTTTAAGTGCATACTAATTATTGATATGGTAAATAATAAATTAACCTATTATCTCTTTATAGCAGTAATAGCCAGATAGGATTGCACCTGAATATCCTCCACCTGGGAAACTCCATGCTGATGCAAAATAAAGATTTTTCATAAAACCCTTATTTCTTATCCTTTTAAAACCTGCCTGTTCTTGAATTTGTGCAAATCCATAGGCTGTACCATTTTCATTTAAGGTATATCTTATCATTGTTTTTGGGGTTGCTACCTCCATTACTTCTATATTATCTTTTATCCTTGGAATAATTTCTTCTGCTCTCTTTAAAAGGGTCTCAGCAAGTTCAATCTTTTTCTTTTTGTATTCATTCTTTGTTAAATTTTCCCAGTTTGATAGCTGATCAAGTGTGCTAATGGTGCAAATTTTGCCTTCATTTATTTGGGAGTAATCTGTAATTGAAAAAAATTTTTGATTGTAGTCATTTATCATTTTTAAATCTGAAAGTTTTTTAATGCTCTTATCAAATACAAAGGTAAGATAATTTTTATTGCCCAATTCTTTTAAACCTTTTTTTAGACCTAAATATATAATAAAAAAAGATGGCCCTATCTTTAATCTATTGATCTTCTCTTTTATCTTAAGAGGGGGATTATCAATAAGATGATTTACAACCTGAGGGATGGAACTGTTTGCTATTACAATTTTCGCTAAAAATTCTTCTTTATTTGTTTTAACCCCTACCACCTTATTTTTTTCAGTAATTATCTTTTCTACCTTGCTTTTGACCAATACCTCACCACCATTATCCTTAATAACATTTGCAAGATAATCAGATAAAGTCTGTCCACCTCCTTTTATGTAATAACAACCATTTTTAAAATAAGATGATTGGGCAGGGGAATAATAGAGCATTGATAGTTCATAAGGGTTATCATGATAAAAGCCTATGTTTGCTGAAAGGATAATCTTCAGTGTATCATCTATGATTATTGAATCTATAAATTTTCCGTATGGGGTCTTCTGATATTTTGTTATCCGTGGAAAAAGTAAAGGGAATAAAGGATAAAGGAGATAAATCTTCCATCTTTTAAAAGGGATCTTATTCTCCTCTTGAGTGATTTTTATTATGACATCAAAGAATTTATCAATTCCTTTTTTTTCATTTGGGAATCTTTTAACTAAAAGCTCTTTTACTTTTTTAATATCATAAGGTAAAACAATATCTAAATCACCTTTTTTAACCCTGTAAAATTCATTTAATTTAATAAATTCAATATTGTCAAAGATATTTAATTCTTTAAATATTTCTGTTTTAAGATCATCATTACCAAATCCATCAAGTTCATGCAAGGAGACATCAAAGTTGAAATTTTTTCTTTTAAAGGCGGTTGCACATCCCCCAACAATATGATGCTGCTCAAGCATAAGCACTTTTTTACTCTTTTTTGCTAACAAAGCACCAGAGGTAAGTCCTGCAAGGCCACTTCCTATTATTATTACATCATATTCCATATTTTTCTCCTAATAATTTTTTGATAATGTTTTTATTATTGGTTTAAAAGATGATATAAATAGTTTAAACAATAAACCACCAAAAGTCCACCTTATTATTAACATTATTAACAATTTTAAGGGGTTTCCGGGGTTTAAAGATTTTAGCACTTCTTTACAAAATATATATAATAGAAGGCTGGGAGAGTTTTTATTACTCAGAAAAGAGAAACGGTGAAACAAAAAAATTATCCTTTGATAATGATATCCTTTTTTTAGATTTTTCTTAAAATAGATATTTTTTAGCTCCAAAATCATTTATTATATTGTTATTTAAAGCTTTTTTTGATAAAATTCTTGTTAACAATTTCTCTTGACCTTATCTATATTAAGTTGTATAATTTTTTTAGGTTGGAAATGAAATTTATATGGTGGGGTTTTTAAACAAATATTGAATTTTTCTGTACTGAGATTGGTAGGGGTAAGAGTTTTTAAGTGATTATATGCTGCTATATTTTCCCATCTTAATTTTTCCTTCCAATTGGTTAAACAGTATTGGGGGTAATAAATAAAGTTAAAGTTGACTCTTTTTAAGGATACTAAAAATTATAGATTTGCCATATCCTTTTATAATCGAGATTAACTCAAACTAATATAGGGATCATTTTTTAGCTAAATTTCTTTTATTAGGGAATATTTTTTGCTTTTAAATGGGGAAGTTTATTTTTTTAACCTTTAACCAATATTTAGAAACAATAGGAGATTAAATTATGAGTAAAAAAATTTATGTGGGTAACATTTCGTTTAAAGCAACAGAAGATGCTGTTAGGGAACTCTTTTTAACAGTTGGAGAGGTTGAATCTGTTAATATAATAACTGATTCATATACAGGACAGTCTAAAGGTTTTGGTTTTGTTGAGATGTCTTCAGAAGAAGATGCAAGCAAAGCAATAGAAACATTAAATGGGACAACATTTATGGAGAGAACGTTATCAGTTGCTGAAGCAAGACAAAAAAGAAGAAGTGGAAGTGGATTCGGGGGGAAAAGAGGAAGTTTTAACAGTAACAGGGGGCAAGGATGGAGAAGGAGATAAATTGTTTTGGATATAAAGGTTTATGGAGATGATATAGAAAAAGCGATTAAAGCCTTAAAGCGTCAACTCCAAAAAGAGGGACTTTTCAAAGAGGTAAGGAAAAGAAGCTTTTATGAAAAACCTTCTGTAAAAAAGAAACGAAAACAAAGGGAAGCGAGAAAAAAAAGAATGAAGGCTATGAGATTTAGAAAGCTTACATAAAATATAGATAAACCTGTTTGTTAGTTTAAATAAACTTTTAATAAGGTAAGGATGGGGAAAAGTTCCAAAGGGTTTATTTATTTAAAGTTGGTATTAACAGCTTTTTTTTGGGGTGGCACTTTTATTGCTGGAAGGATTACAGCGCAAGATGTAGATCCTTTTTCAGCCTCTTTTTTAAGATTTGCTATCGCATCGATTTTTCTTATTCTAATTACATTTAAAGCAGAAGGAAGACTCCCTAAAATAGAAAAAAAGCAAATTATTCCTGTTTTCCTTTTAGGGATGACAGGTGTTTTTGCATACAATATTTTCTTTTTTAAAGGCTTAAAAATTATCAATGCAGGTAGGGCAGCTATTATTGTTGCATGCAATCCTATTTTTATTGCTATATTTTCT
>JAFDIG010000392.1 GCA_019308145.1 Deltaproteobacteria bacterium
AGAAATCAATAAGCGAAAAGAATTAGAAAAGTTGGTATATGAATCAAGAAAAGATTGGGAAAATATTTTTCACTCTATTTCAAGTCCGATAATTATTCTTGATCAAAATCAGGTCATCATTGACGCAAACAGAGAAACCATTAAAGCTATAGGAAAGCCCAAAGATGACATTATTGGTCAGTATTGCTACAAAATTTTCCATAAAAGTAATTCTCCCCCCCAAAACTGTCCTTTTTTATCACTCTTAAAATCAAAAGATTCTAGCCAAAGCGTAGTAAGGGTAATGGATGCATTGGAAAGGATATTCCTTATTACTGTTTCACCTGTTTTTAATGAAAAAGAAAATATTGAAAAGATCATCCACATTGGTTATGACATTACAGAAATAAAGCAATTAGAAGCACAATTAAAAGAGAGTGAACAAAGATATCGTAGTCTCTTTGAAAATTCTGGCACAGCTACCGTGATCATTGAAGAAGATACAACAATTTCTATGGCAAATGCAGAATTTGAGAAGTTAAGTGGATACTCAAAAGAAGAAATAGAAGGAAAGAAGAGTTGGACAGAATTTGTGTACAAAAAAGACCTTGAAAGGATGAAAAAGTATCATATTAAAAGAAGAGAAAATGAAGAAAGTATACCAAGAAAATATGAATTTAGCTTTGTTGATAAAAATGGAAATATAAAGGAAATATTTTTAACAGCAGGTATTATTTCTGGAACTAAAAAAAGTATTGCATCTTTAATGGACATCACCCATATTAAATTAATTGAGAAAGAACTGAAAGAAAGCGAGGCACGAACCAGAGCTATTCTAAACGCGATTCCAGATCTAATATTCCAAATCAGTAAGGAAGGCAGATTTATTAGCTACAAAGGAAATAAAAAAGTATTGTATACGAAGAAAAATTTTTTAGGTAAAAAGGTTTTTGAGGTTTTACCCTTAGAGATAGCCAGCTTGGCTATGCAATATATTGAGAAAGCTTTGAGAAGTGGAAAAGTTCAAACCTTTGAGTATCAACTTCCAATCAAAGGTGAATTACATGATTACGAATCTCGAATGGTCGCGATCAATAAAGATGAAGTCATAGCTATAATACGTGATATTACCTTTAGCAAAAAAACAGAAAAAGCATTAAAAGAAAGTGAGGAGCGATTTAGAACCTTAGTAGAAGATGCACCTTTTGGAATATCCATCTTAAGAGCTGATAGAAGCTTTGAATATCTCAATCCAAAATTTACGGAGATTTTCGGATATACCATTAATGATATCCCTAATAAGGATATATGGTTTAAAAAGGCCTATCCTGACGAAAAGTATAGAAAAAAAGTCTTATCTGTATGGAAGGAGGATTTTTTTGATAATTTAAAAGTTGGTGAAATCAAACCAAGAGTTTTTACAGTAAGGTGTAAAGATGAAAAAGATAAAATTATCCATTTTAGAGGTGTGTTGTTAAAAGATGGAAAGCAATTGCTTACGTATCAAGATATAACAGCACAAAAAAAAGCTGAAGAAGCTTTGCGAGAAAGTGAGGAACGGTTTCGTGCGATTTTTGAGACAGCTAAAGATTGCATTTTTATAAAGGATAAAAATCTAAGGTTTGTACTTGTTAATCCTTTTATGGAACAACTCTTTGGAATTTCTCTCGCAGAATTTAGAAAAAAGAAAGAAGAGGAACTCTTTGGTGAGGAAGTAGCAAAACATGTTAAGGACGTTGACATTCGTGTCCTAAACGGTAAAATCATAGAGGAAGAGTATACTAAAACTATCCAAGGAGTCCCTAAGGTATTGCATATTATAAAAGTCCCGATGCGCGATAAATCAGGAGAAATTACAGGACTTTGTGGCATTGCAAGGGATGTAACCGAATTAAAACGTCTTGAATCACAGCTTTTACAAGCTCAAAAGATGGAAGCCATAGGAACATTAGCAGGCGGTATTGCTCACGACTTTAATAATCTCCTTATGGGTATCCAGGGGAATGCTTCTTTGATGCTCTTAAATATTAATCCAAGCCATCCTCATTATGAAAGATTAAAAAATATCGAGAAATATGTCCAAAGTGGCTCAGAACTTACTAAACAACTTTTAGGTTTTGCAAGGG
>JAFDIG010000393.1 GCA_019308145.1 Deltaproteobacteria bacterium
ACCTGATTTTGATCAAGAATAATTATCGGACTTGAAATAGAGTGAAAAATATTTTCCCAATCTTTTCTTGATTCATATACCAACTTTTCTAATTCTTTTCGCTTATTGATTTCTGTTTCTAACTTTTTATTTGTTTCTAACAATTCGGCCTTAAGTACTTTAACCATTTTTTCCAATTCAGCATAAGTTGGTTTTCTTTCCATTGTAATATCCTTTAATTTTATTAAAAATAAAAGGAAATATATAAAATATTTTATTGGTCACTTTATTGATTGTCAATAACAAATTAGCAACAAAAAAAGATCATGCAGATGGGAGTATAGTTGATAAGAGGGATTGATAAACTGCTATTATAATATATGTGTTAACAATTCTAATTCATATGTTTTATGTTTTTCTTTATTGACATAAAGAATATTCAATGTTATTTTTAAAATCCTTTTTTTATGATTGACAATAGCTAACCTATTAATATATAAATAAAAATCAGAATTAAAAAATTTTAGAGAAAAATATGGGAGAAAAAAGTTTAAGAAAGATAATATGGGACTTCTTTTGTTCTGTAAAATTAACCGTGATTTTACTTTTTGGTTTAGCAGGAACTTCTGTTATTGGTACACTAATTAAACAAAATGCTTCAAGTTCTGAATATTTAAAGATAATGAGCCCCGTAACCTTTAGGATACTTGATCTTCTTGGTTTTCTTGATATGTATCATTCCTTGTGGTTTAGAGGCATCTTAATACTTTTGGCATTAAATTTATTTTTTTGCTCTTTAAAAAGGCTTCCTTCTACATTAAGAATAGTACGATCCCCAAAGGTTTTCCCGAGAAAGGAATTTCTTCTTGCTCTGCCTTTTCATAAGGTATTTTTAGTCTCTTCTTTAGGTAATCCTTTAGAAGGAAAATTAAAAGATATTTTAAAGTCTTTTTTTGGTAAAGTAAAATTTCATTATGAGGGTGAAACAAGCGTTCTTTTTGCTCAAAAGGGAATTTTGTCACGTTTTGGAGTATATGTGACACATTTTAGTGTTATAATTATTTTTATTGGAGCATTGATAGGGAATTTTTATGGTTTTACTGGTTATGTTAATTTAAGAGAAGGAGAAGAAAAAGATTATTGTATTGAAATGAAAAGGGATGAGATAAAAAGATATCCTTTAAACTTTGACCTTAAACTCAATAGCTTCTCTGTATCCTTTTATGACACTGGTGCGCCCAAAGAGTATAAAAGCATTCTTACTTTAAAAAAAGGTGACAAGGTTATTATTAAGGACAAAGTTCTAAGGGTAAACCATCCTATAAGTTATAAAGGAATTTCAATATATCAAAATTCATATCAAAGGGGATGGATTATAGGGGTTAAAGGTTTATCTTTACATACACCTGTTATAATAAAAGGCTCTATGGGAGATATAGTAGAGATTCCACATACTAAATATTCAGTTCGGCTTTTAGGATATAAACGACCAACAAAAGATAGATCTGAGATGGTGGAGATATTATTAATAAAGGAAGGTAAACCTTTATCTATTTTTTGGATAACGAACAGACCAACTTTTCTGCATAACAAATTAGAATTTGTTTTAATAAAACCTTTCTGGATATCAGGGCTTCAAATAGTTAAGGACCCGGGAGTAAATATAGTATGGTTAGGTTGTATTTTTCTAATCTTAGGATTAATCATAACCTTCTTTGTTTCTCATGCACAAGTATGGATATATATGGAGAAAAGTTCTTCTCCTCAGCTCATTGTTGCTGGAAGAGTTAATAGGAATAAGAGCTCATTTAGAGAAAAAATGAATAATATTTTTACTAAAGTAGAAAATGTGGTAAAAGATGGTTAAAAAGGTAAAAAGTATCATAATTTCAGGTAATGGTACCAATTGTGAAATGGAGATGGCACATGCATTGCGGTTAGCAGGGTCCGATGTAGTTGATATTGTTCATATATCTAAACTTCTTTATGGTGAGGTATCATTAGATGATTACCATTTTTTGAATTTAGCTGGTGGTTTCTTGGATGGTGATGATTTAGGTGCGGCTAAAGCTGGAGCAAATCGTATTAAATATGCGAAAGTAAAAAATACAGGAGAGAGGTTA
>JAFDIG010000394.1 GCA_019308145.1 Deltaproteobacteria bacterium
CGTCGCACATATGTTGGCGCTCTTCCTGGTCGTATCATACAAGAGATAAAAAGAGTGGATAGCAATAATCCTGTTTTTATGTTGGATGAAGTTGATAAAATTGGACATGACTTTAGGGGTGATCCTGCTGCTGCACTTTTAGAAGTTCTTGATCCAGAGCAAAACTTTTCCTTTCCAGACCATTATATTGATATACCTTTTGACCTTTCTAAGGTAATGTTTATTACAACAGCAAATAATGCTGCTACTATCCCTTCTCCTTTAAAGGATCGAATGGAGATTATTAATATTCCTGGATATACTTATGAGGAAAAGTTAAATATAGCTTTTGATTTTCTTATCCCTAAACAGATAAAGGAGAACGGTTTAGAAGAGTATCCTATTACCTTTTCCAGAGAAGCGGTTAAAAAGATCATAATGGAATATACAAAAGAGGCAGGACTAAGAAATCTTGAAAGAGAAATTGCTTCTATATTGCGTAAAGTTGCAAAGGAGGTTGCACAAGGGGAGATTCCTATTACTTTTATTGATGTTAAAGAAGTAGAGAAATTTTTAGGTCCAAGAAAGTTTTTTCAAGAGTTGGCAGGAGAAAAGGATTTGGTTGGAGTTGCAACAGGTCTTGCATGGACAGAAAGCGGTGGTGATATAATTTTTATAGAAGCAACAAAGATGAGAGGTGAGAGAGGGCTGGTTTTAACTGGTTCTTTAGGTGATGTTATGAAGGAATCAGCTCAGGCAGCTCTTAGTTATATAAGAACCCATCATAAAGAGCTAAACATTGATGAAGATTTTTATAACAAACATGATATCCATATCCATGTACCCGCTGGTGCTATACCTAAAGATGGTCCTTCAGCAGGAATCGCTATTGCCATTTCTATTATCTCACTCCTTATAAACAGGGCTGTTAGAAGAGATATAGCCATGACTGGTGAGATCACCCTTACAGGTCGTATTTTACCAGTTGGTGGGGTAAAAGAAAAGGTATTGGCAGCTAAACGCGCTGGTATTAAGAAAATCCTTTTACCTCAAAAGAATCGCCCGGATATAGAAGAATTCTCTAATGATGTTAAAAAGGGTATAAAATTTATCTTTTTGGAGAATATAGACCAGGCATTGAAATATGTTCTGGTTTAATTTTTATTTTTAAAGTTTTTACTATGCCGATCAATAAAAAAGAAGAATTCCATTCAGGCTATATTGCTATTATAGGACGTCCTAATGTAGGAAAGTCTACTCTTTTAAATAGAATATTGGGGGAGAAAATCGTTATAACCTCACCTAAACCTCAAACCACTCGCTATAAAATTATTGGAATAAAATCTGTTCCAAATGGGCAGTTGATCTTCCTTGATACACCTGGTATCCATAAAGCAAAAAAGGTTATGAATAAAATTATGGTTGAGGCTTCTTTATCATCTATAGATGATGCTGATATTATAATATTCATGATAGAAGCAGATAAAGATTTTCATCCTTTAGACCTTTTTATAATAGAAAAGTTAAAACAAAAGGCAAAAGATAAAAAAACCTTTCTTGTTATTAATAAGATTGATCGGATTAAAAAACCTTTTCTTCTTCCTTTAATAAAAAAGGGAGCTGAGAAGTATAATTTTGAAGCAATTTATCCTATCTGTGCGATTACAGGTGAAGGAGTAGAAGAACTTTTATCAGATGTGATAGATAAGCTTCCAGTTGGTCCTCCTTACTATCCTGATGATATGATTACTGATAAAAGTGAAAGATTTCTAATTGCTGAAATAATAAGGGAAAAAATCTTTATGCTAACTTATGAAGAGATTCCTTATTCAACCATGGTAGATGTGGTAATGTTTGATGAAAAAGAAAAAAAAGGTCTTGTACATATTGTTGCTGATATTTATGTTGAAAGAAGATCTCAAAAGGGTATAATCATTGGTAAAAATGGCGAGATGCTGAAAAAGATAGGAACACTTGCAAGAAAAGAGATAGAAGAACTCCTTCATAAAAAGGTTTTTTTAGAGCTTTTTGTTAATGTAACACCTAATTGGACAAAGGATAAACGTATTTTAAAAGAATTTCGCAAAGAGATAGGAATATGACAGAAAAAAAAGAGGATC
>JAFDIG010000046.1 GCA_019308145.1 Deltaproteobacteria bacterium
TCCAAGCGCTCTTTGCGGTACTATTGGCTTGAAACCAACTTATGGTCTTGTAAGTCTTAAAGGAATTTTGCCCTTGGCATGGTCACTTGATCATGTTGGTCCAATGTCCATGCACGTTGAGGATATCTTAATCAGTTTAAATATTATTACTGATCGTGATTCTAATGCAATTACTGATTTGAAAAAAGAATTATCTGATTATAGACTCCACCAAGAAGATGATTTAAAAGGAATAGTCGTTGGTATACCAAACACTTTTTTTTATGAAAATCTTAGAAAAGATATAGAAGAAGTAATTTTAAAAGGTATTAAGAATTTTGAAACCCTTGGAGCAAGTGTACGAGAAGTTGAGATTCCAGGTATAATTGAAGCTGATAGGGCTGCTCATACAGTTTTATTTTCTGAATCAGCTGCAAGTCTTGAAATTCATGTTAGGAATAGACCTCAGGATATGGGAGAAGAGGTCATGGCTAATGTCCGCTTAGGAATGACTATTCCTGCTACTCGTTATATTCAAGCACAGCGAATACGAACTAAACTTGTAACTGAGCTTGCTAAAGTATTTTCTCAAGTGGATTTATTAGTTGTTCCTGGAACAACAGTAGATGCTCCTTCTATTGAAAGTCAAGAGGTATCAATAAACTCTGAAAAGATACTTGATGTACGTTCTGCTTTAACAAGGTTTACACGTTATTTTAACATTGCAGGCAACCCTGTACTATCTATTCCAGTTGGTTTTTCAAGCCAGCATCTTCCTGTGGGTATGCAAGTAATTGGTAGGCCTTTTAATGAAGATACCCTTTTAAGAGCTGGATATCTTTATCAAAAGGCATTTCCTTTGACTCCTTTCATGCCTTCTATTGATTAAACTAACTTTAGATAAGTTTTGATGACGTTAATCATCTTTATCTTTAATAATAAGATAACTTGATTCCCTTTTTTCTCTTAACTTGACATATCCAGATAATTATAATAATTTTTTAATAGATTTGATTTTATTTATATTTAAGTATGTAAAATCTTTTTTTAGTTTTTTATATTTAAATATTTTATTAAATTATTTTTTTAATCAATAATTTATAAATGGTTAAATAGATGAAAGATGCTCCTGATTTAAAAGAATTTATTCAGCAATTTTTGAATTTCCTAAAGAATGAAAAAAACCATGCAACCAATACTATTATATCTTACAAAAATGATCTGTTGCAATTTCATGATTTTTTGCTTAAAGAGTATAATCATCTTACTAAAGGTTCTCCTGATAAAATAGACTACTTGATCATTAGGGCTTTTGTTTCAGAATTAATGGCATATTATTCAAGAGCTACTGTTGGTAGAAAACTTGCATCTTTGCGGTCCTTTTTTGCTTATTTGTCAAAAAAAGGAATTGTTGCAAAGAACCCTGCAAAGATAGTAGCAACACCAAAAAGGGAGAAGAAACTTCCATCTTTTTTAACAGTTGATGAAGCATTTAGATTGATGGAAGTCCCGGATGATGATACAATTCTTTGTTTAAGAGATAAAGCAATTTTGGAGCTTTTTTACTCTTCAGGTTTAAGGTTAAGTGAGTTAGCAAGCTTAAATATAGGAAATATCGATTTTAATCTTGAGGTGATCAAGGTTGTTGGAAAAGGTTCAAAGGAGCGGATAGTTCCTATGGGTACTAAAGCAATTGAGGCAATAAAGGAATACTTCAAAGAAAGGAAAAGGAAAGAATCGCTTTTAGCCGATTCTCCACTTTTTATAAATAATAGGGGAGAGAGGATTTCTACTCGTTCTATTGCAAGAATTGTAAAAAAATGGGCAAACAAAGCATATCTCTTTAAAAATGTTTCTCCTCATACCTTGAGACATACATTTGCTTCTCATCTTTTGGGAGGAGGGGCTGACTTAAGGACTATTCAGGAGTTATTAGGACATGTTTCTCTTTCTACTACTCAAAAATATACACATATATCAATGGAAAATATTATGAAGATATATGATACAGCACATCCAAGAAGCAAAGGGAAAGGAGAGGAAGTTGATTAAAGGAACAACTATTTTATGTGTTAAAAGAGATGGCGTTGCTGTGATGGCCGGTGATGGTCAGGTTACCTTGGAAAATATTGTATTAAAGGAGAAGGCAAAAAAGATAAGAAAATTATATAATGATCAGGTATTAGCAGGTTTTGCAGGTGCAACAGCAGATGCTTTTACCTTATTTGAAAGGTTTGAACAAAAGCTTGAGAAATTTCATGGAAACATTACCCGTGCTTCGGTTGAGCTTGCAAAGGAGTGGCGGACTGATCGGATGTTACGAAGGCTTGAAGCTCTTATGATAGTATCTGATGGCGAAAAAAGCTTTTTATTGTCTGGGAATGGTGATATCATGGAGCCTGATGAAGGTATTATTGCTATTGGTTCAGGCGGTGCTTATGCTTTAGCTGCTGCAAGAGCACTTTTTCGCTATTCTAACCTTGATATAGAGGATATAGTGATTAAATCTATGGAGATAGCGTCACAAATCTGTATTTATACCAATAAAGAGATCATTATTGAGAGGGTTACAAAGAAAAATGATTGAAGATTTAATGCAAAGAGAGTTAACTCCAAAGGAGATTGTTGCTGAGCTTGATAAATATATAATTGGGCAGGACGAGGCAAAAAAAGCAGTTGCTGTTGCCCTTAGAAACCGATGGAGAAGACAGCAGATTCCAGAGGAGTTAAGGGATGAGATAGCACCAAAAAATATTATAATGATTGGCCCTACTGGGGTTGGTAAAACCGAAATTGCAAGAAGGTTGGCGAGGCTTGCACATGCCCCATTTTTAAAGGTTGAGGCAACAAAATATACTGAAGTGGGATATGTAGGCCGTGATGTGGAATCCATGATAAGGGACCTTACTGATTTAGCAGTCAATATGGTAAAAAAGGAGGAATCTGAAAAGGTTAAGAATAAGGCAAAAGAGCGTGCTGAAGAAAGGCTTCTGGATTTACTGCTTCCCTCCCCATCAAGAAAAGAGAGAAGAGAGATTAGAGGAACAGGAACAAACAATGCAAAGGTTGCACATGATCAGTCAATTCCTTTGCCTGGCCCAAGTGAATCCACAAGAGAAAAGTTCAGGAAAATGCTAAGGGAAGGAAAACTTGATAACCGAATAATAGAGATTGAAGTGGAGGAGAAGAATATTCCAATGGTGGAGATCTTTTCTGGTGCAGGTGTTGAGGAGATGGATATAAATATAAAGGATATGCTCGGTTCTTTTTTCCCTAAAAGAAGTAAAAGACAGAAGGTAACAGTTAAAGAAGCTCGTGAAATATTGACTTTAGATGAAACCCAGAAATTGATTGATATGGATAAGGTAACAGAAATGGCAAGAATGAAAGTAGAGCAATCAGGTATTGTATTTATTGATGAGCTTGATAAGGTTGCTGGCAAACCTTCTGAACATGGTCCTGATGTTTCACGAGAAGGTGTTCAAAGGGATATCCTTCCTATTGTTGAAGGAACAACAGTAAATACAAAATATGGAATGGTAAAAACAGATCATATACTCTTCATTGCAGCTGGAGCATTTCATATATCCAAACCATCTGATTTGATACCAGAATTGCAAGGTCGTTTTCCAATAAGGGTAGAGCTTAGTTCTTTAGGAAGGGAAGAATTTATAAGGATACTCAAAGAACCTCAAAATGCGCTTATAAAGCAGTATATTGCTCTTATGGCTACTGAAGGGGTTACTATACATTTTGAAGATGAAGCAGTGGAAGAAATAGCTGAGACAGCTGTGCTTATAAATGATAGGATGGAAAATATAGGGGCTAGACGTCTTCACACCATTATGGAAAAACTTTTAGAAGAGATTTCTTTTAATGCTCCAGATCTTAAAGGACAGAAGATAACTATAACCCGTGATTATGTTAAAGAGAGATTATCTCATTTTATAAAAGATGAAGATTTAAGTCGTTATATCCTTTAGATAATTCCAATTATTTATAAAAGTGATTAATTTTACAAGAGAGGAAAATTCCTAATGGAAGAGTGGATTGACAAAGCTAATATTCTAATAGAAGCCCTTCCATATATAAGGGAATTTAATGATAAGATATTTGTGATAAAGTATGGCGGTCATGCCATGATAGATGAAGGGCTTAAAAACTCTTTCGCTCAGGATATAGTCTTAATGAAATATGTGGGATTTCATCCTGTTGTTGTTCATGGTGGAGGTCCACAAATAGGTGAAATGTTGGAAAAAGTTGGTAAAACTACAGAATTTGTTCAGGGAATGCGTGTTACAGATGAAGAGACAATAGATATTGTTGAAATGGTTTTAGCTGGAAAGTTAAATAAAGAGATTGTTGCATTAATAAACAAGACAGGCGGTAGGGCTGTTGGGCTTTCTGGAAAAGATGGTGGGTTAATCAAGGCAAAGAAGTTGATATTATCAGATTCTGTAAGTAATCAGGAAAAGCCACCAGAGATTATTGATCTTGGCCTTGTTGGGGAAGTTGAATATATAAATACAGATATCATTTATGCTTTAATTCGAAATCAGTTTATTCCTGTAGTTGCACCAGTGGGAGTTGGAAAAAATGGGGAGACGTATAATATCAATGCTGATCTTGTTGCTGGAAAACTTTCTGGTGCTTTAAAAGCAGAAAAGCTTATACTTTTAACGGATGTTGAAGGTGTAAAAGATGATAAAGGCAATTTAATATCACAAATGGATATAGAACAAGCAAAAGATTATATTCAAATGGGAATCATAAAAGGTGGAATGATTCCTAAATTGATTTGTTGCCTTGATGCCTTAAAGGATGGGGTAAAAAAGAGTCATATTATTGATGGCAGGATAAAACATGCTGTGCTACTTGAAATGTTTACCAAACAGGGAATAGGCACAGAGGTTTATAGGGGAGAGATATGACAAATCAAGAATGGATTGAAAGAGGTGAAAAGGTTTTAGCACCTACATATAAAAGGTTTCCAGTTGCCTTTGTGGAAGGTAAGGGCCAATATCTATGGGATGCAAATGGCAATAAATATACAGATTTTCTTGCAGGTATTGCTGTCTGTAATTTAGGGCATTCACACCCAAAATTGGTTGAAGCAATAGTCAATCAAGCAAAAAAATTAATACATGTATCTAATTTTTTTAATATCCCTCCACAAGTTGAGCTTGCTGAACTTATATGCAAAAACTCCTTTGGGGAAAAGGTATTTTTTTGTAATAGCGGGGCTGAAGCAAATGAGGCCGCAATAAAATTGGCAAGGATGTATGGGAAAAAATACCTTGGGAAAGAAAAGATAGAAATTATTACTATGCTTAACTCCTTTCATGGCCGCACATTAGCCACTGTAACAGCAACAGGTCAGGAAAAATTTCATAAAGGGTTTGAGCCTTTAGTTGAAGGTTTTGTTTATGTTCCTTTTAATGATATCAAATCAGTTGAAAACCAAATAAGCGACCATACATTAGCTATTATGGTTGAGCCAATTCAAGGAGAAGGTGGGGTAAATGTACCATCTGAAAATTATCTAAAGGATTTAAGAAGACTTTGTGATGAAAATGATATAATTCTTATTTTTGATGAAGTTCAAGTAGGTATGGGAAGAACGGGCAAAATATTTGCTTATAAATGGTGGGATGTAGAGCCAGATATTATGACCTTAGCAAAATCCCTTGCTGGTGGTGTTCCTATAGGTGCTATGGTAACAACTTCTAAATTTGCAAAAGCTTTTGAACCAGGCACGCATGCATCCACATTTGGAGGGAATCCGCTTGCTACCGCGGCGGGGGTTGCTACGTTTAATATAATATTTGAAGAGGGTCTGCTTACTCATTGCTTTGAAATAGGAGATTATTTTAAAAGACGTCTTTACTACCTAAAGGATAAATTTTCCTTTATAAAGGATGTGAGAGGTAAAGGGCTAATACTTGCTATGGAGTTAGATGTTTCATGTGTTGATATAGTAACAAAAGCACTTGAGAAGGGATTTTTAGTTAACTGCACAATGGATAAGGTTTTAAGATTTTTACCTCCTTTAATTATACAAAAGGATGATATTGATAATTTAGTTAATTGTTTAGAGGATATCTTTAAAAAGATTTAGATAATTTTTTAATGAATATTTTGTCTTGTTAGAAAAATCATGGCTTTTTATTGTTATAAGTGTGGTGAGGAGCTCTATTTAGGTGAAAGGGTTGGCAGGCAGGAGACATGCCCAAAATGCTCTGCCTATTTACGTTGTTGCAAGAATTGTGAATTTTTTGATCCTTTAGCTTCAAATCATTGTAGGGAGCCACAAAGTGAACCAGTAACAGATCCTGAAATGGCAAATTTTTGTGATTTCTTTAAATTTAAGAAGGGAAAAGCCCAAAGTTTGGATGATAAGAAAGCAAAAGCTAAAGAAGCTTGGGAGGCCCTCTTTAAGAAATAGTTTTAAAAAAATTTCTTATATTTTCTATATCTTTTGATCTGATTCCTTGAACCTTCTTGATTTCATCATCTAAAGCATTTTTAATATCTTCTATACTTTTAAAAGATTTCATAAGCCTTTTTGATTTTATCTCTCCAATCCCAGGAACCTTTTTAAGAACAGATGAGAGGTCTTCCTTTATTTTTCGTTTTCTATAATGAGAAATTGCGACCCTATGTGATTCATCCCTAATTTGAGTTAAAAGTTTTAGAGCTAAAGAATTTTCCTTTAGGATCACTGGATTTTTTCTGTGAGGGATAAAAATCCTTTCTTTTGATTTAATACCCTCTTTACCTTTTGCTTTGGCTAATGCAATTACATCAACTCCTTTTATATTAAGTTCATTGAGCACCTCTAACGCCATTTTTAGCTGTCCTTTCCCACCATCCACCATAATAAGATTAGGTATTACCTCTGCTTTTGTATAACGTCTTTTTAGCACCTCATACATCATTGCATAATCATTGAACTCATCTACTGTTTTTATATTATAGTGTCTATATCTATTTTTTTCTGGGCTTCCATCTTCAAAAACCACCATAGAACCAACAGCCATTTTCCCTGAAATATTTGATATATCAAAAGCCTCTATTGTTTTTGGCAAAGAGTTAAGTTTAAGTTTTATTTTAAGCTCTTCAAGGCTCTTTTTTCTCTTTTCCTCTTCATTTAGACTGCTCTCTAAATTTATCCTTGCATTTTGAATAGCCAGGTTTAAAAGTTTAAATCTTTCTCCCTTTTTAGGAATAATGATATTTACTTTGCTTCCTTTTTTTTCAGATAACCATTGAGTGATAAGCGCCTTATCCAAAGGATCTAAAGGAAGAATTATCTCTTTGGGGATAAATCGTTCTTTATGATAATATTGCTTGATAAATGATGAGAGCATCTCTTTTTCATTTATATCAATATTTTGAAATTTAAAATAATCACCACCAAGCAGTTTCCCATTTCTGATGAAGAGAAGTTGTATTTGTGTTATATCTCCCTGATGAAATATTGCTATTACATCCTGATCAATAAAAGATGTGGAGACCATCTTTTGTTTTTCAGTTATCTGCTCTATATAAGAAATTCTGTCCCTTAAGCGTGCTGCCTGTTCAAAATTCCATTTGTCTGAAGCCTCTTTCATCTTCTTTTTTAAGATGGATTTTAGTTTTTTATTTTTTCCCTCAAAAAAGAGTTTTACCTGATCTATAAGTTCATCATATTCATTTTTAGAAACAAGACCACAACATGGGCCAAGACATCGCCCTATTTGAAAATTCAAGCAAGGTCTGGATCTGTTAGTTGGTAATTTACCCCTACATTTTCTTAAAGGGAAAATCTTATGAATCTCACGAAGAACATTCCTTAAAACAGATGCCTTGGGAAATGGTCCAAAATATATTGCACCATCTTTTTTAATCTTTCTTACTATTTGTAAAGAGGGAAAAGCTTCATTTGTTGCTATCTTTATAGAGAGAAAGTTCTTATCATCCCTTAAATTGACATTAAATTTAGGTCGATATTTTTTTATAAGATTATTTTCAAGTATCAATGCCTCTTTTTCATTATCTGTGATAATAAAGTCAAAATCATGAATTTCTGAGACGAGCCTTAACCCTTTTGTATCCCTTTCAGTTTTTGTGAAATATGATCTTACCCTGTTTTTTAAATTCTTTGCTTTTCCCACATATATAACCTCGTTGCAACTATTTTTCATTAGATATACACCAGAAGATGTGGGAATATTTTGAATCTTTTCTATTAATTCCATTTTATGCTACACCTAAACCTTCAGCGATTTTTTCCAGCTCTTTTATTTGGTCCCTTATCTGAGCTGCTTTTTCAAACTCCAATTTTGAAGCAGCTTTCATCATATCTTTTTTCATCTTTTCGATTTTTTCTGGGATCTTTTTTATATCTCCATAAAGCTCTGGTTCTTCCTTGACAATTGGAACAGTAAAATAATCTGCTTCATAAATAGATTCAAGGATATTCGGAATTGATTTTTTTATGGATTCAGGTGTTATTCCATGTTCTTTATTATATTTTTTCTGGATTTCTCTTCTTCTTTTTGTCTCTTGTAAGGCTATTTTTATTGAATTGGTTAAGACATCAGCAAAAAATATCGCCTTACCGTTAACATTTCTTGCAGCTCTTCCACATGTTTGGATAAGGGAACGTTCAGAGCGAAGGAACCCCTCCTTGTCAGCATCTAAAATAGAAACCAGTGAAACCTCTGGTATATCAAGCCCTTCCCTTAAAAGATTTATGCCAATAAGCACATCAAAAACACCCATTCTTAAATCCCTTATAATTTCTATTCTTTCAAGTGTATCAATATCAGAATGAAGATATCTCACTTTAAGCCCCAACTCCTGATAATACTCAGTTAAATCCTCTGCCATTCTTTTAGTCAATGTTGTAACAAGTACACGTTCGTTTGCCTTGACACGCTTTTTGATCTCATCCAATAGAATATCTACTTGATTTTGTGCTGGCTTTACCTCTATTTCAGGATCAAGAAGGCCTGTTGGTCTGATAATTTGCTCAACAATCTTGCCTTTGCTCTTTTTTATTTCATAATCTCCTGGGGTTGCTGAAACAAATATAGTTTGTGGCATAATAGCTTCAAATTCCTCAAATTTTAAAGGTCTATTGTCAAGGGCTGAAGGAAGGCGGAATCCATATTCAACGAGTGTCTCTTTTCTTGACCTATCACCCCTATACATTCCAACCAGCTGTGGAACTGTTACATGACTTTCATCAATAAATAACAATCCATTTTTAGGAAAATAATCCATTAGGGTAGGTGGTGGTTCGCCTGGCTTTCTTCCTGTAAGATGGCGGGAGTAATTTTCAATACCATGGCAATAGCCAACCTCCCTTATCATTTCAAGGTCATATCTTGTCCTTTGTTCTATCCTCTGTGCTTCAACAAGTTTGTTCTGACTTTTAAAAAAGGCTATCCTTTCTTCAAGTTCCTCCTCAATACTTTCCATAGCAGTAAGAAGCCTATCTCTTGGTGTTACATAATGGCTTGCAGGAAATATGGTGATTTTCTCAAGTTCTTCTATCTTTTTCCCTCTTAAAGGATCTATTGAGTAAATGGATTCAACAATATCACCAAAAAGTTCTACCCTAACAGCTTTATCCTCTTCATAAGAAGGAAATATCTCTATTACATCTCTTCTTACTCTAAAAGTCCCTCTATGAAAATCTATATCATTTCTTTCATAATGTATCTCAACAAGCTTATTAATAATCGCACGCCTTGTTATCTCTTTTTCTTTTTCAAGATATAGAAGCATGCCGCTATATGCTTCAGGAGAGCCTAAACCATATATACAAGAAACACTGGCAACAATAATAACATCCTCCCTTGTAAGAAGGGCATGAGTAGCTGAATGTCGCATTTTGTCAATATGATCATTTATAGATGAATCTTTTTCAATATATAGATCCTTTGAAGGGAGATAAGCTTCAGGTTGATAATAATCATAATAACTTACAAAAAATTCCACACTATTTTCTGGGAAAAGGGTTTTGAATTCCCCATAGAGTTGAGCTGCTAAGGTCTTGTTATGAGAAATTACAAGGGTAGTTTTCTGTGTTTTTGCAATAATATTGGCCATTGTGAAGGTTTTGCCTGATCCAGTAACACCAAGAAGCACTTGTGAAGGCTCACCTTTATAAATGCCCTCTGTTAATTTATCAATAGCCTTTGGTTGATCACCTTTTGGTTTATATTCTGAAACAAGTTTAAAACGTCCCATACTCTATTATTATCTTTGTTCTTAAGGTTAAAAGATTAAAGAAAATTTCTGGCATCTGGGAATATAAGGATATCAGTAATAAGAGTTTTATCTTTTGGCAAGTTAAGATTTGTTTCATATGTGCGATAACATTTTAACATAAACTTTTTTGCCTCCAACAACTCCTCAATAGGAAACCCTATATTCCTTAAGATATGAAGGCCATTTGAACATGCTATTGCTTCAATATGGAGAATCAACATTTGATAAGGTTTTGAAATAGCCTTTAGACCCATTTTATTAGCGGATAGCATTGTATAAAATATAACTTCAGCCTTTTCTTTAGGTAAACCATAATACAACATTAAATGGCCTGCCTCATGTGCAATAGTTGTTAACTCCCTAATTGGATCATCAAAGATTCCATAAATTATAGTAGCAGGGGAGTAAGGTTTATATACAAATTTAACAAATGCCATGTTTTTAAGCAATTCCCAATCATCCTTGATGAGTTTTGCACCAAGGGTAATTATAAATTGTTCCAAACGAGAAAATAATTCCTTATAAATTTTATCAGAGAAATCCATCTTTTTTATTTGATAATCTTTTTTAATCAAAGAACAAATGGGTTTTTTAAAAATAATTTTTTTCCTTTTATAAATATTTTGTTGAACGATCTTTAAATTGTCAAGTCTTTGGGGGAATAGATTCTTCTTATTTGACTTTTTATAAATAAAATAATAGGTTTAAAACAGAGATAGATAATTTTTATAGATATAAATATGAGTGCAAAAATACCTGAAGAGATCTTATGTCAATTAAAAAAAAGGGGTATTACCATCCACAGAGCAAACCCT
>JAFDIG010000395.1 GCA_019308145.1 Deltaproteobacteria bacterium
TGGCAAAAAAAGATCTGCATATTTTGCAGTATCTGTTAAAAATAGATCCATCACTGCCACAAATTCCAATGATGCTAAAGCTTTTTTTACTTTTGGGGTTTCAGGCCAGGTGAGCACAGGGTTTGAACCAGCAACAAAAAGGGCTTTAATTGGATAAGGTTTTTGAGTAAGTATTGTATTTGCCAACACCATAGCCTGCCCCTCTCCAAATACCCTTCCCCATACTTCATAAAATAAAGGAAATTTATCTATACCAAGCGGTAGGCCTTCTAATTTTTCAGGCAATCTTATAGGGCTAATATGAACTCTTTTGGTTGTAACAAAACCACCTTTATTATCTATGTTTCCTGTTAATGCCATAAGAGAGGCAATTGCTCTTGCGTTTTGTAAACCTGTGGTATGTTGATCAAGAGCATTTGTCCCCTGAACAACACAAGCAGGCTTTATAGATCCAAAAAGCCTTGCGGCTTCTTTTATCAACTCCTTATCAACTCCTGCGATCTTTTCAACAGCTTCTGGCGGATATTTAAATACCAACTTTTTTAACTCATCAAATCCAACGCACCATTTATCAACAAACTCTTTATCATAAAGATTTTCATTTATAAGAACATTCATCATTGAAAGTGCTAAAGCGCAATCAGAACCAGGCCTTATCATCAAGTGTATATCCGCCTTTTTTGCCAATGGAATACGTCTCGGATCAATAACAATAAGTTTAGCACCCTCTTTTACTCTTTTTATTATTCTCATTGCTGCTGGTGGATTAGAATTAGTAGGATTATTTCCCCATAAAACAATACAGCTTGAATGATCAATATCAGCAACAGGAAATTTTCCAAAAGTAAGTATATACCCTATAATCCTACATCTAAAACAGATGGATTCAACAGAAAAGCAATTAGGTGAACCATAGATATCCCAAAATCGTCTCAAAAAACTTACAGTAGCGTTTCCTCCAAGAAGAATTGGCATGCCAATAGCAACAGCAAAACTTTTTGCACCATATTTTTCTTTTATAAAGATAAGTTTTTCTTTTAATATATCAAAAGCCTCGTCCCATGAGATTTGAACAAATTTACCATCCACCTTTTTCATTGGATAGGCAATTCTATCAGGATGAGTAACAAATGCATAAGCTGCCTTACCTTTTGGACAAAGCATTCCTCTATTTAAGGGATGATCCTTTACCCCTTTTATCTTTGTTACCTTTCCATCTTTTATAACAACCTCCATTCCACATCCCCAAGGGCAAAGTTCACAAGCAGTAAAAATAGAGCCATTATCTATCAGTATCTTTACATCATCTCTCAATGGATACCACCTTTTTCTTTAAATAAATCCTATCAAATAAATCAAAAAATCTATCTATAACTTCTTTGTTAGGAGGTGAAGTAATCAAAGAAATACCAACAAACAAAAGAGTTGATATTATCAAAAGAGGAATATTAGGAAGGAACCCAAATTGTGTCCATTTAAGAATATTTGTGAATTGATAAATAGGCACCAGTATGGCTGGAATAATCAATGAAGCAAGGGCACCATATTTAGTTGATCTTCTCCAGTAAAGTCCTCCTACCATCATTGGAGTGGTAACAACATAACCGTAAAAAGCAAAGGTAGCAATAATGAAAATGCTGCTTGGTCTCAATATTGCACCAATAAATACAATAAATGATATTAGTATAACAAAAAATCTTCCATATAATATTTCTTTTCCAATTAAAAGGTTAGGAAAATATTTAGACAGAATATCCCTTGTGAACATCGTGCTTAAGGTTAAAAGCATAGCATCAATAGAAGACATGATAGCTGCCAATATCCCTGCAAGGGTAAAACCTAAAAGAAAAGTAGGAAGGTATTGACTAAAAATCCAAGGCAAAATGGTATCAGAAGCTTTTCCTATTAATCCTGGGTTCAGATAAGCACCCCAAATACCTATATATATTACAGGAGGCCATGTAATCAAAACAATGATAGGATACCAATAACAGAGCCTTTTCAAATTAATTGCCTTTTTTCCTGTTAATAAACGCATAAAAACTTGAGGGAAAACAATCACTGCTAAAGG
>JAFDIG010000396.1 GCA_019308145.1 Deltaproteobacteria bacterium
ATTAAAGCGAGAGTGGCGGAATTGGTAGACGCGCTGGACTTAGGATCCAGTGGCTTTTGCTGTAGGGGTTCGAGTCCCCTCTCTCGCACCAATATAAGAGCCGGGCATTTGGCCTGGTTATTTTTTTAATATAAGAGGTATGGAAATGAAAGTGTTTAAAAAAGAATATAAAAAGTTATCATTTCAGATTTTATCTGTTTTATTTGGATCATTTGTTTGGACTGTAGGGATTAATGGTATCATTGTCCATAAAGGGTTTCTTGCTGGTGGGGTCTCTGGTATCTCCCTTATTATCTTTTACCTCTTTCATTTTCCCCCTTTATGGCTTTTGGTTTTTCTCTTTAATATACCTATATTCATTTTAGGATGGAAATATATATCAAAAAAATTCTTTTTTTTAAGTCTTTTAGGATATATAAGTTTTTCCTTTTTCCTTATGATTACATCTTCATTTAATATTGAGATTCATGATAAGATGATAGCAGCTATATTAAGTGGTATTTTGGGAGGCATAGGATCTGGCATTGTATTTAGATCTGGGGCTTCTTTAGGAGGGACAGATATTGTTGCAATGATTTTTAATAAAAAATTCTCTCTAAGGGTTGGAACTACAACCTTTGTTATAAATGCATTAATTCTTGGTTTAGGTCTACTTTTCTTCAATATTGAGAGGGTGCTTTTTACCATGGTATTTATGTTTACCTCTGCTACCCTAACAGATAAGATTATATCTGGTTTTAATCAAAGAAAAGCTGTTTTTATTATCTCAGATAAAAGTGATGAGATCTCTAAGATGATTTTAAAAGATATGAATAGAGGGGTAACCTTTATAGAGGGGAAAGGAGGATATACTGGGGAGGAAAAAAAGATAATATTTACTGCGACTACACTAATTGAGTTATCACGTTTAAAGGAAAGGGTATTATCAATTGACCCTGCTGCTTTTATAATTATAAATGATTCTATGGCAATAATAGGTAAAGGATTTCCACTAACCTTAATGGAGCAAACAGCACAAATGAAATAACTCTAAGTTGAGAATCGTCTCATAAGGCTTCTTGCAATAACGATTCGTTGTACTTGATTGCTTCCTTCAAATATCTGTGTTACCTTTGCATCTCGCATCATCCTTTCAACAGGGAAATCCCTTATATAACCATATCCCCCTAATATTTGTACTGCATCAATGGTTACTCTCATCGCCATGTCAGAAGCAAAACATTTAGACATAGCAGAAAGTTTTTCCACTCCTATAGCACTCATCTTATCACGTTCATATATCTTTTGATCTAAAAGAGCAGAAGTATGATATACAAGGGCTCTTGCTGCCTCAATATAGGATGCCATATCAGCAAGCATAAACTGTATCCCTTGAAAATCCCTTAATCTTTGACCAAACTGCACCCTTTCATTTGCATAATCGATTGCAAAATCTAACGCACCTTGTGCTATACCTATTGCCAGTGCACCAATAGCAGGACGAGAAAGATTTAAAGTACTCATAGCAATAGGCCATCCTTCATTTTCCTTGCCAACCAAATTAGAAACAGGAACCTTAACATTATCCAAGATTATACTGGTTGTGGGAGATGCTCTCATCCCCATTTTATCTTCACGTTTACCTATGATTAACCCCTCCCTATCTTTTTCAATAAGGACGCAGGATATGCCCTTTGTTCTTTCTGAAGGATCTGTTTTTAAGAAAATTGTATAAAACTCTGCTACTCCACCATTAGTTATAAAGGTTTTTGTACCATTTATGATATAGTAATCTCCCTTTTTTTCTGCTACTGTTGACATAGCCGCTGCATCAGAACCAGCACTTGCTTCTGTTAAGGCAAAAGCGGCTAAACTCTTTTTTTCTGCAACCTCTTTGTAAACTCTTTCTTTTAATTCATCACTACCTGCTATCATAATAGGCATCAGTCCTACTGAATGGGCAAGCACGGTTAGGCTACTTGAACCACAAACACGACCTATTTCTTCAATAATCCAGCATAATGCGGTTATATCGCCATCCATGCCTCCATAAGATTCTGGCAAAAGCACTGATAAAAAGCCATTCTCACC
>JAFDIG010000047.1 GCA_019308145.1 Deltaproteobacteria bacterium
AAATGACTCAGCTCAAGGGCTTACCCTTGCTGGGCGTAAAAGTTTAGAGATATCAAAAGCTCTTGCTTTAAATCCAACACTATTGTTACTTGATGAGGTTGTAGCAGGGTTAAACCCTTCTGAAGCTGATAAAACAATTAAGCTTATTTTAAAGATTCATGATCAGGGAGTTACAATCTTAATTGTTGAACACATAATGCATGTTATTATGAATATAAGTGATAGGGTAATCGTTTTAAATTATGGGAAAAAGATTGCTGAGGGAAAACCAGAGGAAGTAGCTAACAATCCCACTGTTATTAAAGCTTATTTAGGGGAAGAAAAAGCATGAGTTTTTTAGAGGTTAAAAATATAAACGTCTTTTATGGTGAGAGCCAAGTACTATGGGATGTCTCCTTTTATGTGGAGAAGGGACAATTGGTAACGCTTGTAGGAGCAAATGGGGCGGGAAAAACAACAACCTTAAAAACAATAAGTGGCTTGCTAACTCCACAATCAGGACAGATTATCTTTTCTGGCGAACCAATACATCTATTACAAGTCCATGAAATTGTAAACAAAGGAATTACACTTATACCAGAAGGAAGACAATTATTCCCTCAAATGACCGTAGAAGAGAATTTGATATCAGGATCATATTTAAAAAGAGCAAAGATAAAAAGAGATAAAAACCTATCAAAAGTATATGAACTATTCCCTGTTCTAAAAGAGAGACGAAAACAGATTGCTGAAACCCTTTCAGGGGGTGAACAACAAATGTTAGCAATTGGAAGAGCTCTTATGCAAGATCCTAATCTTATTATGTTTGATGAACCAAGCCTTGGTTTATCTCCTATATTGGTGCAGGAGGTTTTTTCCATTATCAAGGAACTTCATGAACAAGGTGCAACGATCCTATTAGTTGAGCAAAATGTAAATCAAGCTCTAAAGATCGCTGATTTTTGTTATGTAATTGAAAATGGCCGCATTGTTATGGAAGGAACAGGCAGCAATCTTGAAGAAAACCCAAGAATCAGAGAGGCTTTTTTGGGATTATAATACACGGTTTTTCTTAAAAGATTAAAGAATAGAAAGTAATTCGGAAAAAAGGAGGTAAAAATGAATACGACTGAAGAGTTAAAGCAGATGCGGGACAAAAATGTTCCTAAGGCGGTTTTTAATGTTCATACTATGTTTGTTAAAGAGGCAAAAGGTGCGATTATTAAGGATGTAGATGGCAAAGAGTATATTGATTTTGCCGGTGGTATTGGTGTTGAAAATGTTGGGCATTGTGCAAAAAAAGTGGTAGATGCTATAAAATCCCAAGCAGAGCAATTTATTCACACCTGCTTCCATGTCGTGATGTATGAACCATACATTAAACTTGCAAAAAAGCTCAATGAGGTAACTCCTGGGAATTTTCCAAAAATGACGATGTTTGCAAATAGTGGAGCAGAAGCTGTGGAAAACGGAATTAAAATCGCCAGGTATTATACTAAACGCCCAGCTGTTATCGCTTTTGAAAATGCATTCCATGGGAGAACCCTTCTTGCTATGACATTAACAAGTAAAGTAAAACCCTATAAATGGGGATATGGTCCATATGCTCCTGAAGTCTATAGGATGCCCTTTGCCTATTGTTACCGATGCCCTTATGGAAAGAGCTATCCTGACTGTAACATTAGATGTGCTGATGCTTTAAATGAATTTTTTATCAACTACGTAGCAGCTGATCATGTAGCCGCACTAATTGCTGAACCTGTGCAGGGAGAAGGTGGATTTATTGTTCCACCCAAAGAATATTTTAAAAAGATCAAAAAGATCTGCGAGGAAAATGGGATTGTTTTTATCATGGATGAAATTCAGTCTGGGATGGGTAGAACAGGCTATCTTTTTGCTTCTGAATATTTTGAGGTTGAACCTGATATAATTCTTACCGCAAAATCCTTAGCTGCTGGCATGCCAATAAGTGGTATAACAGGAAAAACAGAGATTATGGATGCTTCACACATTGGAGGCCTTGGGGGAACCTATGGTGGAAACCCTGTATCTTGTGCAGCTGCTTTAGCAGTATTTGAAACGATTGAAGAAGAAAACCTTTTAGAAAAAGCAAAAAAACTCGGAGAAGAAGTAAGGCTCGCATTTGATAATCTCAAAAACAAATATGATATTATAGGGGATGTTAGAGGTTTAGGCCCTATGCTTGCCATTGAATTGGTTAAAGATCGGAAAACCAAGGAGCCAGCAAGTGATGAAGCAAAAAAATTGGTACAAATTGCCAAAGAAAAAGGGCTAATACTTCTCTCTTGCGGGAATTTTGGAAATGTGATTAGAACACTTATGCCTATATCCATTGAAAGGCCTCAACTTGAAAAAGGATTAGCAATTCTTGATGAGAGCTTAAGCAAGTTATAAAGATAATATGTTATTTTCAGGCCGACTTTGTGTTGGCCTGAAAATAATTAATCTATCTTTCACGAAAAATTAACTAAAATATATTAAAGAAATTTTAGTTTTAAAAAGATCTTAAAATGAAATTTTTTATAAAAAATAGCAATTTCAAGTATTCATCTATTGACACTCAAGTCTTAAACTGATAAATTTCACCTTTATAAGTAGGAAAATTAATAAAAATCTGCTATGAGGAGTTTGCTTTATGAATCTTATTGAATCATTTATAAGAGTTGAACGTTATTACCCTGATAAGATTGGGGTCATCTGTGGTGATCATCGTTTCACCTATAAAGAGTTTGTAAATCGAGTTTTTGCTCTTGCTAATGGATTATTTAAAAAGGGAATAAGAAAGGGGGATCGCATAGCAATATTGCATCAAAATTGCCATTATTTTTTAGAGGCTTATTATGCCACAGTATTGATAGGTGCTATCATCTGTCCTTTAAATTATCGTCTTTCAGCCAGGGAGATCTCTTTTATTCTTGAAGATACTGAAGCAAAACTTATGATATCTCAACCCCGCTTTTTCCCTGTGGTTGAAGAAAGTCTTAATAGGCTTAAACGACCTTTAGAGATATGCTGGACAGAAAAAGAAAAACCTCCTGAAGGACAAAAAGGTATTGAAACATTAATGGATGAATTTTCTGGCAAACCACCTAAAGTTGAGATTTCAGAGGATGATATTGCTCAACTTTATTATACAAGTGGAACAACAGGTAGGCAAAAAGGGGTTATGTTAACCCATAAAAATGTTTCTTCTCATGCTCTTGGCACCATTGCAGAACTAAAAATGACTGATGAAGATATCTGGATTCATGTTGCTCCTATGTTTCATTTAGCTGATGCCTGGGCAACCTGGGCAGTAACTTGGGTAGGGGGAACCCATGTGATGAATCCAGAGTTTGAACCCAGATCTGTAATGGATTTGATGGAAAAAGAGAAGGTAACTTTAACAAATATGATTCCCACCATGTTGAACATGATGGTTAATGATCCAACAATAAAAGAACATGATTTTTCCTCCTTAAGGGTGATGTTAAGTGGTGGAGCTCCTATTGCTCCTGAAGTTGTAAGAAAAATAATGGATGCTTTTAGATGTGATTATATCCAAACCTATGGCATGACTGAAACCTGTCCTTATCTGACTATGTCGATCTTAAAGGATTATTTAAAATCACGATCTAATGAAGAACAGTTTCGTTTTAAAGCAGCCACAGGGAGACCTGTTATGTTTGTTCAGCTTAAAGTTGTTAAAGATGATGGAACAGAGGTAGCATGGGATAATAAGGAGGTTGGAGAGATCATTGTTAAAGGGGATAGTGTTACACCTGGCTATTGGCACTTGCCTGAAGAAACAGAAAAAGCATTTAAAGATGGTTGGCTTTACACTGGGGATTTGGCAGTCGTGGATGAGGAAGGTTATGTTAATATCGTTGACCGAAAAAAGGATATGATCGTAACAGGGGGAGAAAATGTCTATTCAACTGAGGTAGAAAACGTGTTGTATGAACATCCAGCTATCTTGGAAGCAGCAGTAATTGGCATTCCTGATGAAAAATGGGGTGAAGCTGTACATGCTTGTGTAGTTTTAAAAGAGGGAAAAAAGGCAACGGCTCAAGAAATCATCGACTTTTGCAAAAAGAACCTTGCTCGTTACAAGGCACCTAAATCAGTAGAGTTTTTGCCATCATTACCAAAAACTGGTTCTGGCAAGATCTATAAAAAAGGTCTTAGAGATAAGTATCTATAATAAGATGATACTTGTCTTACTTGTTTTATGTTATCTTTTGCCAAAGCTATCACTAACCAATTAATAATTTAAACATAGCAACTAATTTTTTTATTTAAAAAAATTTTTAGCTTTTTTTAACAGAGATAAACAAAATTAAAATCATTGTACAGGTAACATAGCATTACAAGATATTATTAGATCCTATCTTTATTCTCCTTATGAGTATTTTATCTTATTTATTTAAATTAAATGATCACAGAAAATCTTAACCCCTACCATTTATATAAAATAACCCTTTTTTTTCTTAATTTCGTATTCCTTTGATTAATAAAGAGTATTTAAGATTGATTTAACAAATAAAAGCACGAGAATAAATATGCAGAGTAGGAGGGTAAAGTGAAAAACCAAGAAAAAGAGCTAAAAATTCAAATTTCTAAAGAAGTGGATAATCAAAAGGACGAGATCTTTAAAACCATTCAAAAGCTCATTAGAATACCAAGTGTTACTGGCGATGAAGGAGAAGCTCAAGAATTTATTTTTAAGCTTTACCTCTCCTTAGGTCTTGATGTCAAAAAGTTGATCCCTAAAAAAGAAGAATTAATTCAACATCAAGCATATGTTGAAACTGGGCTACCTTATAATGAATCAAGGCCAAATATTATTGGTATCTTACCAGGAGTGGGTAATGGGAGATCTCTTATACTAAATGGCCATATAGATGTTGTACCACCTGATCCAATTGAAACCTGGGATGAAGATGGACCATGGAGCGGGAAAATAATAGGCAATCGCCTCTATGGTAGGGGAGCAGCTGATATGAAAAGTGGCCTTATTGCAAATTTTTTTGCTCTCAAAACGATCCTAAATTTAAACTTACAACCAAAGGGCAAAATTATCTTAGAGAGTGTTATTGAAGAGGAAGCAGGAGGCTCTGAAGGGACTCTTGCACTCTTTTTAGCTGGATATAAAGCTGATCTGATGATTACACCAGAACCATTTGAACTTAAGGTTATTACAGCACATCCTGGAATAAACTATTTCAGAGTCACGGTATTAGGCAAAACTGCACATGCAGCTCAATCTCATAAAGGAATAAATGCAATAGGAAAATTGAGTAAGATATATGAACGATTAACAAAACTCGATAAAGAGAGAGCTAAAAGAAATCGTTATGAATTCTTTGAAAAATTGACAGGTCGTTCTTGCAATCTAAATATAGGCACTTTTCATGCTGGCAATTGGGCATCAACTGTTGCTGGAAGTGCTACTCTTGAAGCAAGGATATCTTATCTTCCTTACGAAACAGAAGAAGGGATTAAAAAAGAGGTTAGAAACGCAATAGATGAAGTCGTTTCTAAAGATAGTTGGCTTAAAGAACATCCTCCAATAATTGAATGGTATGGATGGAGAGCTCTCCCATGGGTGCAGGATCATAATGCTTTTGGTGTAAAGCAATTCTTAAAAACTGCTTCAGAAGTACTTTCTCAAAAAGTGGATGTGGCAGCATGTACATGTGGCCTTGATGCACGTTTTGGCTCATATTTTGGAGTTCCTTCTTTAGTTTTTGGACCAAAAGGAGGATTGCTTCATTCTTCTAATGAATATGTTGAATTGGATTCGGTGATCAAGACCATTAAGGTTTTAGCTACATTTATCGTTAATTGGTGCAAAGTAAGCTAAGTATAAATTTATTTAATGAAAATAACTATTTTCACTTGTAAATAAAAATATTAAACATAATATCGAGTTTTAAACTGCTTTATTATAAAACCTTATCATAAAAATGATTCTAAAGTTAATCTATCCTTATCCTTTATACCAAACTTTTTGGTATGAAAATTTTATTAAAAATAGACTTTATTTTATAGGATAAAAGGTACAACAAAAATGAATAAAGGCAAAAAATATCATGATGATACAAAATATGTAAGAGAAAAAATGAAATCAAGGTTTCTTGATTGGTCAAAAAAACCAAAAGATTTTAAACAGTATCTACATCCTTTAAAAGTAATCCCATTAAAAAAAACAAAGTTAGGAGGTCCACCTATTTTTGACATTATGGCTAAAAGACGTTCGATAAGAGATTACTCTATAACTCCTATAAGTTATGAGGAATTATCAACTCTTATATGGAGTGTTTCAGGTATTACAGGAAAATATGGAGATCATTTTTTTAGAACAACTCCCTCTGCTGGGGGTTTATATCCAGTTGAAATCTATATCATGGTAAACAGGGTAAAAGAGCTTGAAAAAGGACTTTATCATGTAGATGTTAAGGAAAATCAACTTGAAATGATAAAAAAAGGAAGTTTTGGCAAATTGTTGTCCCGTGCTGCTTTAGACCAAGAACTTATTGAGAGATCTGCTGTTTCCTTCATCTTTACCGCTATCTTTGAACGATCTATATGGAAATATGAAGATAGGGCTTTTAGATATATCTATATGGATGCTGGTCATATAGGACAAAATCTCTACTTAGCTGCTACTGCTTTAGGATTAGGATGCTGCACAATAGGTGCATTTTTTGATGATGAGGTAAATGATATTTTAAGTATAGAAAAAGAAAAGGAGATCGCAATATATTTAGCTGCGATTGGAAAATATAGATAGACTTTCTATCTTTTTATATTTGCAAATTCATTTTTTGCAATATCTATAACCTTCTTAGAATATCTGCCAATTGTAATCAATTTATTAAAAGCAGTGTGAGCTTTTTCCAAAGAGATAATATCCCATTTTAGAAGAAAGATAGGGATTAAAAGGGCGTTTAAGTGAGGAATTTTAAATTTCCGACAAAGTGAAACACCTTTTTTATCATCTATAAGAATACAGTCTGCTTTTATTTGATAAAAGAGTTCTATAACTTCTTTTTCTCCTCCAGAAAGTTTATTATACGATAAAGAATTCGAAGGATTTAAATAAAGATTTATCTTTTTTGAATCAAAGATCCTCTTTAGAATAGTCCCATCAGATGAAGATTTACTTGTAGATTCCTTAAACACAACTTCAGGGACATAAATATTATTATTTTCACAAAATGGAATAATAAGAGAGGCTTTTGTAAGAAGAATAAGAGAAGATGTATCTGCTACAACTTTAAGAGGAAAGAAAAAAGAAGAGAGGACCCTTGAACGCTGGATCCTCATCTCTTGATGATCATGCCCTTGCACCCATACTCCTTTTAGATGCTTTAAGTGGATTAAGCTTAATCTCTTTGCTTTCGATCCTTACCTTTTTATGTGTAGCAAAGTTACAAACACCATTTTTCCACTTCTTAGAAGGATCAAATACCGTGCTGCAATACTTGCCGGCCGGAAAACTAACAATTCTATCACAACCTTCACACTCAGGAACAATAGGATAACATTGTCCACCATTAAAAGTACAACCCTTTTTTGTCATAAATATACAGTTAGTCCCCGGCCGAATTGTTTTGCACTCCATTTTAATCGCCCCCTTTCATTTTTATTGTGAAACAATTCACTTATAGAAACTCAAAATAAAAATGAGATCAATCCATTTGATCCCATTCAAGTAATAATCAAAATAATTATTTTTTAAAAAATGTCAAGAAAATTTTTATTTTTATGTTGGCAACCTCTAATTAAAATTTTATTAGAGTAGAGGTTGCCAACATTTTATCCCTATTCTACTCTATTGGATATCCTGCCTTAAGCCATGCCTTAAAACCACCTTTAAGGCTCATAACATTTGTATATCCCATCTGCTTTAAGGTATATGCTGCTAAAGCAGAACGACCACCTGATTTACAATAAACTACTACTTTTGCATTTTTATCAGGTAGAACATTTTTGATCTTAAACTCGATCAAGCCACGTTGCAAATGTTTAGCACCAGGAATTTTTCCCTTTTTTACTTCTTTGTATGTACGAACATCAAGGAATATAACCCCACCTTTATCAAACAAAGCCTTTGCCTCTTTAGGGGTTATCTCTTTTATATTTGCTTTAGCTTCAGAAAGAAAATCCTTTGCTGTCTTAACCTTACCTGCTGCTAAAACATTAGAAGCAGAAGAAACAGCAAATATTGCTGCTACAAAAAAGACAAACAAGCTTAATAAAAAATTTCTCCTTTTCATTTGAAATCCTCCTTTTAGTTTTTTTAAGAATTTCTAACCAACTGCCGCTGATTAAAGGAATAAATTAAAATAATTAAATAGAGATTAGAAGTAGAAGCGATATCACCTCCTCTTTTTGCCTATAGTTATGGGCAAAATGTTTTCAGGCACTACAACAGACTGATTTGCTTTTTTCTCCTCAGGAAGGAGATCCTTTTCCCTAAGGAAAAATTCTTTATTAGTATGACAGTTTTTGCACTGGCTATTTTGCGGTGTTAGTTTTTGAATATTATGAGGAGTTGCCATTTTCCAAGTTGGTATCTTATCAAAATCGACTAAAGCATCCTTTACATAGAAATCAAAGGTATGTCTTGATACAGGGACATGTCTGAGTAATACATATTTATATGGATGTAATTTGTCTGGCTTTTGATTTAAACCGATTTTAAACATCATTTCGCTTTTTGCGGTCTTGAAATAAGGCAAACCTTTTTTGTCTTTACCAACATGACAACTATAGCAGTTCTTATATGCTACTGAATGGCAAACATAACAACTAAGTTTTCCTGAATGTTTTCTGTGTGCTAAGACTTTGCTCTTTTTACTTGCAGCATCTTTATGGCATTTTACACATCTTGGAGCATTTTCAACAAGATAGCGATGATTTGGAATGGTGTTTGTCCCATGCATCTCAGCACCAGTATGACATTTCTCACAACTCATACCTTTTTTGTAATGAACATCAGCAGGATAACCTTTATTTTTCCCAGTATATTCCCTCTCTATCCTGCTTCCATGACAAGCTGTGCAAACCTCTGCCTGAGGCGGTCTTTTTTGGAAAAGATGACCATCTAAAAATCCACCTTCAACTGAATCAGGCCTACTAACATGACACTGTCCGCAGCTACTATGACACTCGGAACAATGATTTTTCATAGCAAGATTTATTTTATCCTTTACTGCTGGCCTACCACCACCTCTACCGTAAATTAGCACATAATAAGGATGGAGGTTTATATGCACAGATTTTTTATAATTCTTAACAATATCTTCATGGCATTCACCACAACTTTTAGAAGCATCTGGGAAAGAAGGGTCTCTTATAACACCTTTATGAGCCTTTCTCCAATCCTTTTCTTTATTATTACCGCCATGACAATCAACGCAAGCAGTCTCCCCATGTGGCCCTTCTAAGAAATCTTCATCTATCAAGATCTTTTCGTGCGGAGCCAACGGCTCCACAGCACCACCTCACCCCTCACCTTTTGTTTCTTCTGACTTAGTTGGTGGCCTCTCTTTTGCAATTATTCGAGTTATTTGAATCAACTTTTTTGTGCTGGTATGGCACTTAAAACACTCGCTATTCTCATCAGCAAAAAGATTAACAGTAAAAACAAATAGAAAAGAAGTAATCAGGCTAATAAGAAATAAAATTAAAAAACCATCCCTTTTTTTTAGCATTTTCTCCCCTCTTTTAAACAAAATTTTTTACCAATTTTCTTTAATGTATATCTTATAAAACAAAGCTTGTCAATAAAATTTTCTACTTAATCTGTGTTTAAAAAGTTAAATACTCGAATATAAAACACAACCTTATGAGCTTTAAAAAATTTTTTAGTTTTAACTAATTTTCACTTCATTTTCTTTTTCAAAGCAAACAAAAATAGGCAGATTTATCTTACACAATTTGATGAATTTTTTCAAAGGATTTTAAGTCCTCAGGCTTTCTACTTCCTTTTTGTATAATCTTCTTATACAAAATAAACCAAGGGGTATCGAGAAAGCCTATGATATTTTTAGTGACTATTTGACCTTTTATAAGAGGCATTATTGGCATTACTCCATAAAAAGCTATTGTAATGAAGATAATGCTGTCAAATGTCAAATCAATGATATCGCTTGTAACACTTCTTAAAACAATGTTCTTCTCATAACGCTTTTTTAACCAGGCAAATATATAAGCATCAATATTTTGTGAAATTAAAAATGCTATCCATGATGCTGCAGTAATGCGTATCCCTAATTTAAAGATATTCTGCCAAGCATCATCAAATCTGAAAAAAGGTGCAACTGGTAAATTGTTTACCATAAATATAAAAGTTACCAATAATAGTTGCGTTATAAATGCGATTACTATTGCAAGATGAGTCATTTCCCTTCCATAAACTTCGTTTATCATATCAATTGCTTGAGCAATAAATGGATAAATGAATACAGCAGCGGGAGCAAAAAAGGTATAAAAACCTAAATCAAATTTTATAATTCTTACTGCCATTATCTGAGAAGCTGCTAAGTAAACAGTATAAAAGGCAACAAGTGCAGCAAAACCAAAGTTTCTAAAATATTTTACTATATAAGCACTGGCAAGGGTAACTATTGTTAGGCTAACTAACCAATAGCACCATACGATTGGAATTCCCATATCCTTTTCCTATAAAAATAAAAGAATTTTTCTCTTTTTATCCCTTTTCAAGATAACTGCCCTGCTCCCTTGCAACTATTGTTTTTATACCACCTCTTACATTAACATACAATTTTATTTTAAGGTATTTAGGTTCAACTAAATTGACAAAATCTTCAAAAATAATATTCAATAAGGTTTCATGTGTTGTTTTTACATCTCTAAATCCTTGCAAATAGAATTTAAGGCTTTTTAATTCTAAAAGTTCTTTGTTAGGAATATAATGAATATGAATCTCATAAAAATCTGGCTGCCCAGTAAAAGGACAAAGAGCTGTTAGCTCTTTTGTAAATAAATCTATTGTGTAATAAATAAATCTATTGTGTAATCCTTTTCTTTAAATTCATTCGGAATTTTCTTTAAAACAGCCTTTAGCTCTTTTATTTTCTTTTGATTTTTCTCCTCCATCTTGATCTCCAAAATTAAAAATTTTTTACAACTTTATAAAGCAAATATAAATAATTTTTAAATAAAAAGATATGAAAGGGGCCTAAAGGTAGGAAAGTATCTTTAAAAAATTTATATTAATTTCCTTTTTCTTTTTTTCTCTTTGATCTTTTCAAGAATTCTTTCAGATAAATCCCTTTCAGCCTTTTTTATAAAACCTTGAAGATAAAATGTTTTTTTAGGATCAAAGCCAGTTGCAGAAACTGCAAATGTTACCTCAGTATTTACCCCTTGAACCATATATCTTCTTTCATTTAAATATTTATCGATACGCCCTCGTACTATATGAGCGCCATTGATATCGGTCATTGGTAAAATAATGAAGATTCTATTTTCACCAAGAGTTCCTATAATATCTACATCCCTTACTGTCTTCCCTAAAAGAGCCAAAACAATATTTCTAAGTTCAGGGGTATCAAGATCCATATCCATGGTTAATGTGCTTTTGTATTCTATTGCGACCATACAAAGTGTTATAGCAGAAAAGGTATAAGTTGGATATCGAAGAGCCCTTTTTATCTCCCCATCAAGCAAAAAAAGGGTAATCTGCCGATTAAAAGCCCGCTCTGGAAGATCACCCCAAACCTTTTTCTTCTCTTTTTCTTGAAGCCTTTTTAGAACTCCCTTATATAATTCATCAATTTGCTCAGTAGTTGCACCTTTTCTTTGTAAAGCCTTCCGAACGGGATCTAAAATATCTTCCAATTCATGCCCATATTCAAGAGTGCTTTCAAGAATCTCTATAAACCGTTCTGTATCAGGCAAAGTATCTGCTTGTACAATATGCTTTAAAATCCAGCTTGACTTTAAATTATCAAGAGTTGTTGCAACCCTTTCCTTTAATTTTTTATCAACATCAATCAAAACATTATTATCTATATCATAATCTTTCAAATGAGAAAGTAGAGTTTGCTCAATTCTTGTTATGAGATTTTCTAAATGTGTTCCTCCTTTTATTCCCTCTTTATAAGCTTCCTCTAACGCCATGTGAGTTCCTACCTTTTCGATATATTCTACTAAGATCTCTGTAAGTACCTTTTCATCCCCACTTATAGATTTTTTTCGAATCTCTGCTGCAAGCACTATAAGCTCTGCTGCTGATTTAGGATCTTCCTTTATATATTTTACCAACTCATCAGGATCAAGTCCTATCTCCTTTGCTGCTTCATCAAAGAGCTGCATTATCCCTTCACTTTTTAACTCTTCTCCTAATTCCTTAATAAGTTCCAGATAATCAGCCATAGGCATTCCTTCATCAAGAAGGGTTTGCTTTAATTCTGGTAGTATTCTTCTTATTTCCTTTACATCAGGCATCATCCTTCTTATCAGTTGACCTAACCTTTTTACTGAAATTTTGCCCTGTTTATATTCCTCCCTTATTAATCTTAAAATCACCTCTTTAGTAAGGTTATCAAGCTCTTTCTTGATCAATCCCTCTTCTTTAAATATAATTCCCATTGCTTTATGGGTTTCTATTCCTTCCAAAAGATCCTTTCTCATCTTATAAACTGCATCAACCATTTCTTCTAAGTTTGGAAAGGTTATTTTTTCCTTTTCATCTTTAATATTTCTTCTAATCCTAATAAGTTCACGAGCAGCTTGAGAGCCAATTTGGAATTCATCTATTGAACCATTATCTTCAATATTTAGCTCCAGATTTAGAAGCGCTCTTGAAAATGATATAGGGTCTTCCATAAGTTTATAAAGAGATAGGTTTCTCTCAAATTCTTTTAAGGTAAGATGAGCAACTTCGCTATCTTTTAGGGGTTTGTCCTTTAAAACAACATCTTTGGGCAATTGATTTATTGCCTCCCATCTTGTAACTACTTTTTCATCTGCTGTTATCTTTTTAAAGATCACATAATTTAATTTTATAAAATGTACATTTTTTTCGATCATTGCATCTTTCATCTTTGATACATTTGGATACCTTTTTATATTTGAAAAGATATTAAAAAAGTTTCTGAGATCATCCATTGTCATCCCTTTTTCAAACGTTATGGATGAAACATCAGATTTTTTAAAATGTGTAACGATTCTAAAAAGATTCACTCTTTTATCTACACACCACTCCTCTATGTAAAAGGAGTCCCTAACTAAAATAAAACTTATAGGAGAGACCATCTTTATAGCCTGTTGCATTACTTTGAAAAATTCAGGAAATATAGATTTTACAGAAGGATGATCAGCTGAATACATTGTTGAGCGAGTAAATACAAGATTAAAATGGCGTGCAATCTCTTCTGCTAAACTTTGAGATAACTTTTTGGTCTCTTCCTGTTCAATCTTTTGTGCCATATTAAAACCAGGTTTCCTGATTTGAAATATAGTTTATATAATATTTTTTTAATGCATCTATAAATTCTTGGCAATTCTGAAATCTTAAATCAGGATGACTAGCAATAGCTTTAAAAATTATCATCTCCATCTCAGGGTTTATATTAGGGTTTACTTGAGATGGCCTTTTTAGAAAAAATGAATCAGGGTTTGTAATTTTCCTAATCACAGTTTGTGTACCCGTTTCTGGGCGCACAGGCAGTCCCCCTGCAACCATAAGAAAAAGTAATACCCCAACTGAATATATATCTGCTCTTCCATCTGTTTCCTTACCTGCTGCCTGTTCAGGTGCCATATAAATAGGAGTTCCAACTACCACCCCTCTTTTAACAGGAAGATTCTCACCACGTGAAAGACGAGCTATACCAAAATCTGTTATCATTGCCCTTTTTGTTTTTTCCTCTATCAAGATATTATCAGGTTTGATATCTTGGTGAATAGTTCCTTCCCTATGAGCAAATCCTAAAGCATCTAAAACATTAATAATAAGCTTAATCGAATCTTTAAAAGGCATAATTCTTTTTGATGGAACAGGATGTTTCTTCATATTAGAGAGAATAATTCCAAGCGATTTCCCTCTAACTAATTGCATAATGATATAATAGAAATCATCTGTTTCTCCTATCTCATAAATAGGAACAATATTAGGATGAGTAAGATAGGCAGCTGTTTCTGCCTCCTGGCGAAACCTCTCTGGAGAAAGCACATCACTAACAAACTCCTTGGGTAAGATCTTTATTGCCACGAGCCTTTTCAAGGAACCTTGATATGCAGTATATACCACCCCCATTGCTCCTCTTCCAAGCTCTTTCATTATTGTGCATGTTCCTACTTTTGTCCCAATAAAATAATTGAAGTTAGCAGTACGAATAGAATCCATATAATTTATTTTATCTCATTTTTAATAAAAAATAAAGAAAAAAATTTATTTTTATGCAAATAAAAAAGTAAGAAAAGCAATTTGATTGACAAAAATAAATAATATCTGATATTAAACAGATATGGAGGAAAGAATTGAGATCATAACCATTGGCAAAGAAATTCTTATTGGTCGTACACAGGATACAAACTCCCATTGGCTTTGTAGAAGGATAATAGCACTTGGTGGATTTGTAAAAAGGGTTATCATAGTTGATGATGAAATCAAAGAGATAGTAGAAGCATTAAATATTGCTTTTAAAGATAAATCAAGGGTTATCATCACCACAGGAGGACTTGGTCCTACTTCTGATGATAAAACCTTAGAAGCAGTAGCTAAATTTGCATCATGCA
>JAFDIG010000397.1 GCA_019308145.1 Deltaproteobacteria bacterium
AAGAGTTAAAATTTCTTCATGATGCAGGGCTAAAAGGCTTTTCACTTTTAGAATCTGCTACATTATTACCTGCTAAATTGCTTAATGCAGAAGATAAGATCGGTTCTATTGCAAGAAATAAATATGCAAAATTCTCCTATTTCAATGGCAAATTTAAAGATTGGCCTTTAATTTTTTAAATATCTTATAATATTTATATAACTTTGATGTTCTTTTTCTTTTAAAATAGGTAGGGAAATTATTGTTTAAAATTTTATTGTTATAATTGATTTTATTTTAAATAATGGTTTGAAATATTTTTTTAGCTTTAATTAGTTCACACTCCATTTTTTCTTTTCAGCATGAACTAATTAGGAACTGCTGTGAATTACAATCGCTCTGATTTAAACATTAAAAAAATATATGATGACTCTCTCTCTTTATATGAGAAAGGATCTCTTACTGAAGCAATAAAAAAATTTGAAAAGATAGCAAACAGGGGTGAAAAGGAAGAAAAAGATGTTTATTATTATCTTTCTTCTTATTATCTTGGCAAATGTTATAGAAATTTAGGGATAATAGCATTATTTGAAGAAGATTATAAAGAAGCAGGAAGAAATTTTATCAAAACTATCAAACTTAATCCTCACTATAAACAGATCCTTGTTCCTTTAGGTATATGCTACAACAACGAAAAGGAATATAAAAATGCTATAAAGTCTTTTAAATTATTTCTTGAAGAAAAACCTGACTCCATATTTGCTAAAACCAAACTTGCACGTGTTTATCAAAATGGAGGAAAATATCATGAAGCGGCAATAGTTTTAGAGAGTATATTAAAGGATCATCCATCCTTTGCGGATTTGAGATTAAATTTAGGGCAAATATATGGTTGCAGAAAAGAATTTGATAAAGCCTTAATTGAATTTGAAAAAGCTTTAAAAATAAATCCAAACTATCTTGATGCTCATCTAAGCCTTGGACTTGTAAAGGTTTGTTTGGGTGAATATGATGAGGCAATTAATGAGTTTTTGAAATGTCTTGATAGATATTCTGATATACCAAAGATTCATTATTATGTTGCTCTTGTTTATGCTGCCAAAGGTAAAATAGATATAGCTATATCATCTTTAAAAAGGGCTTTAGCTCTTGAGCCAACATGGATTGATGTACGGATAAAACTTGCTATTTTGCTTGTTAATACTGGATTATATGATGATGCAATGAAGGAGCTAAAGATTGCATTAAAGGATGAGCCAGATAACCCTGAAATCGATATCCTTATTGACCTTATAAAAGGGTTAAAAAAAGGGGTAAAAGGCGGTGATGATATAGGGATTGAATCAGTGGTTGTAAAAGATTTTGATAAGTTAAAACAAGAATTTTTTATAACCACTGCTAATGAGTTTGGTCGCCATGAAGATATTCATATTACAGCTGGAGAGATTTTTAATCTTTTTGCAAAAGAAAAGGATGTTGGATTATTCAAGATTTTGTCTCAGATACTTAAAAAAGAGGTCTCAAAACATCCTAATTTTGCTGATGTTAGAAACTATCTTGGTATTATATTAAAGGAAAAGGGGGATTTGGATAAAGCTCTTTTTGAATTTAAAAAAGCTATTGAAATCAATCCTGGTTTTGTTCAGGCACGTTTGAATTTAAAAGAAATATATCAAGAGATCGGGATGTTTAAGGAAGCTCTTAATCAACTTGAAGCACTTTTTGAATTAGGAGTTACAACTCCAGAACTTTATTTTGAGACAGCAAACCTATACTATGATTACACTCTGTATGAAGAAGCAATTTCATATCTTGAAAAAAGTATCGAACTTTCTCCTTCCTATAGTGAAGCGCATTTTCTTTTGGGGCTTATACTACTTAAGAAAAAAAAGACAAAGAGAGCACGGTTTCATTTCAAAACATATTTGACACTTGCACCTGATGGTGAAAAAGCTGATTTAACCCGAAAATATATTACTGAAATCGCCTTATCTAACTAATTACCATATAAAAAAACAGATTAATTACTTTTAGGGTTAACGAAGTTAACTTAAAATAAAGAATTCCTTATTTTATATAATTT
>JAFDIG010000398.1 GCA_019308145.1 Deltaproteobacteria bacterium
GCAGGTGTGCCTTCAATAATATTTGGTCTTTTTGGACTTGCCTTATTTGTTGTGTATTTTAAATTTGGTTCTTCCATCCTTTCTGGCTCTTTGACACTTGGAGTTTTAATATTACCTATTATCATTCAAGCTACAGAAGAGGCTTTGAGGGCAGTACCTCAGTCTTATAGAGAGGCCTCATTTGCTTTAGGTGCTACTAAGTGGCAAACTATTTTTAAAGTAGTCTTACCAGCCGCTTTTCCTGGAGTTTTAACAGGCATTATCCTGAGTATAAGTCGGGCTGCAGGAGAAACTGCTCCCATTATGTTCACTGCGGCCGCCTTTTATACCCCAAAACTCCCTTGTTCTATCTTTGACGAAGTGATGGCACTACCATATCATATCTATGTTTTGGCTACATCTGGCACGCACATTGAAGAAACCAAGGCAATTCAATATGGCACCGCTCTGGTATTAATTTCGCTAGTGTTTTTGCTTAATTTGGGTGCTATTATTTTACGTGTTAGGTTTAGAAAGAAGTTTGGAAGGTAGCTTAAGGTCCTTTAAGTGAACTCTTGGGGTCACCCATTAACAGTCTGTTGAAAAACCCAATTAGTTAACGAGGGCATAATTCCCTATATTTTATGCTTACAAAAACCAGCAACCTAATAAGAAACAAGAAAATAGAGAGTCTAAGACTATAATTGCTCCTTCTTAGGGTTTCTATCCCTTCTTTTACTGCCTCTCTCTGATCTCCTTTCATTTTTTCAAGCAGCTTTACCATCCTCTTTATGTTTTGTGCTAATGCAGTCATAATAAACTGCTCTTCTACATTCCATCGCCTCCTAAATTTGGCTACTCTAAGACCCATCTGCTCTTTCGCTTCTCCAAATAACCCCTCTATCTGTTTCCTCTTCCTTTGAGATACGCGATAGGAAAAGGTCCTTGTCTGAGCTATCGCATATGTGATATATTCCCTGTATATATGCTTGCTTATTGATCTAGCCCGATCCCTTGTGCATTCTCCTTTAACACAACAGCTTTTACAATCTCTTACACTTGCACGATAAACAATCTGACGACTCAGCTTTTGTATCCCATGATATTTAAGACTTTTACCTTGAGGACAAATATATTCATCCCTATCAGCATCATATTTGAATTCCTCTATAGGGTAAATCCCCTTCTCCTTCTCATGATGAGTGTCTTTTACAGGAATATGAGGAGTTATACCTTCGTTGATTAACTGATATAAAAACTCTCCAGCGCTATATCCTTTATCCCCTCCAAGTGTCTTAGGCCTTAACTTGTATTTCCATTTTACCCCTCTTATCATGCCAATGGCTGCTCTCATCTCCCCACCTTTATCTGGCTTCTCTGCTTTTACTCCAACAATGATGCGGTTTTTATTATCCATAAGATAATTAACTCCATAGGCAAGCACAGCACCACTCTTACCCTTCCTGGCTAGCTTTGCATCTGGATCCGTCTTAGAACGATGTGTCTTGTTGCTTATCCTTTCTCCCCTGTGCTTAAACTCATCATCTGGCTCCCATGGCTCATCCACTGGATTCTCTTCTTCTACTCTCTTTATGTATTCTTTAGAATCCATCTCTACTACTATCGGCTCCATACTTTTCATAGACGCATTTGCCTTTACCAGTGTCCCATCTGCTGTAATATGTCTGCCGCTTACTAAACCAAACTCTATGCATCTCCTCACTATCTCATCAAATATCTCTTGAAAAATATCACTTTCCTTGAATCTTCCATGACGATTCTTGGAAAAACTGGAATGATCAGGTACCTTATCATTCATATCAAGCCCTATAAACCACCTATAGCCTATGTGCATACTTACTTCTTCGCATAACTTCCTCTCTGAGGTAATCCCAAATAGATAGCCTATCAGTAACATCTTTATCAACACTACAGGGTCTATAGATGGCCTACCTGTATGGCTGTAAAGATGTTTTACCTTTGGGTAAATAAATGAAAAATCTATGTGTCTGTTTATAAGCTTTAGAATGTGATCCTTAGGAATAAAATCCTCTATGCGGAAAAAGTAAAATATGGACTGTTGCCTTCTCTTTTTCCCTAGCATTTATAAACTCCAATGTAGAAATACTGCTACATTTATAGCATTTTTTTAGATTTTACGCCAACTCTTAAAAGAGTTTTTCAACAGACTGTCAAAACCTGACCCTGATTCAGCCTTATTGACACGTTTCTTTAAACTATATAATATTTATAGTATATGGAAAGATATAACTTAGCCTTTTTGACTAAAGAGATTTATAATTCCGGCTTTAAACTCTTT
>JAFDIG010000399.1 GCA_019308145.1 Deltaproteobacteria bacterium
TGATTTTATCAAAGATGCTAACTTACAAGGTATTGATGTTCAGATAGAAGGAATGAAAGACTGGATTTCTCCTGAAAATTTAAAATACATCAAGGCAAGAGATATTATGAAAGGCGTGGGAAGCTCCCAGACATCTCAGGCTATGGGACAGGCTATATGGCAACAGGAAGGATTAGGTGAACTACCCCAACTACCCCAGCAACCCAAAATGAGTGATTATACCAATGCCATTAAATATTTAAGTAATTTTACCAACAAACAGGCGTTTGAATCTCAAAAACCTATGTTAGAAAAACGGTTTGGTATTGATTTAAGTGGAGTTACTTTTGAATCATTACAGAATCAGGGCGGTAGTAGGATGATTAATACCTATTACAGCTCACCAGAGGAAGCATTAGAAAATACTCCTGACCTTCCAGGACTTACCAAAGAGCCTGTTCAAATGAAGGAAGGATGGAAAGTAGATTATCAAAAAGAAAGCGAAATAGCAGAAAAACCAAGAGTCACTTCATTACCACAGTTAGAAGAATATAGTGAAAAATTATTATATTCTTCAAGTCCGCAGGAATATAAATCTTTAAAAGATATGTATGCAAAAGCTGGTTATGATACTTCTCAATTACCCCCTGAAACACAAGTAGTGGAAAATCAACAAACAGAATTAAACGGATTATATGAACAAATCAAAACCTTGCTTGGAGAAGACAAAAAACTTAACAAGCCTGACGAAGAGATACGATTAAATATTGATGGAAAAACCCAAACAGTAACCAAAAAAGAAGCTTATCAGATGATAAAAGAACAAATAGATGCTTATAAAGAATCTTTGCAAAACTGGGGAATTGATACTTCAAAATACCCTGAGTTAAAACCAGCAGATAAATTAAGCAGTTGGTGGGGACTTATAAAATCTGAAGCATATTAAGGATGTTGTAAATGTTACAAAAAATCAGTATCTTAAAAGATGAAGAAGAAAAAGAAAAACTGGGTAGTGGTTTTGGCGGTGGCTGGAATTTATCTTCTTTGATTGAAAAAGAAAAAGAGAAAAAACAACCAAAAAAAGTTGAATTAAAATCAATTAAAATTATACCTGAAGGTAGTATAGATACAGGAACAAAAGCTTTTGCACAGGGTGATGTTGATTTAGGTAAATCATTAAATAAATCTATGCAACAGCAAAATCTTATCAATAAATTTACTACTCCCCCTAACAAACCTACTGTAGGCGGTATTGTGGGGATATCTGAACCATTGGATTTATCAAAAGTATCTGAACCTGCCAAAAAGGTTATTCAGGCTATCGGTGGCATTCAGGGATTTAGGATTACAGAACCTGAATTATACCAGCAGACAATCGATATATCAAATAAAATAAATCAATATTCTACTACTGAACAAAAGATAGCCAAAGCACATGAATTACTTACAGGTACACCAATGGAAAAAACACTAAAAGATATATCTCAACAAAAAGGTGAACCAATACAGATTATAGGATTAAAAGATTCTACAAAACCTATTCCAGATAAATATAAAGAAGCTTTAACTCTTGCTATTCAGGCTCAAAGATTTTCTACAGCTGGGCAAATTATGGACTTTTTACAAACATCTGCAAGAAATATATTAATAGGAAATCTTGCTATTAATGCTGGTAAAATTGCTTTTCAATCTGTACCTGAAATATGGAATAAAATTAAAAATAAAGATATAGTCAAACATTATTCCAGAGACCAGATATTAAAAATATGGGATAAGGTTGAGCGGGGCATAGCTAATAAAGCAGAACAGGAACTGATTAAGACCATAGCCAAAGAAGATTCTGTTATTAATGCCATTAAAGAAGGTTTTGATATTACCAAGACCGTACCTCGTTTTGGTATGGCAACAGGTAAAGTGTATGGCGGTTTGCCTGCTGATGAGATAGCAAAAGCAATTATTGAAACAGGAAAAGTGACAGCTGATGTAGTAAAAGGATTAGACCCTGTTAAAGTATCACAGGTTACCCAGCAGTTATTAAATACTTCTCCTGTATTAGCTAATGAGTTTTTAAAGGCAGTGGAG
>JAFDIG010000400.1 GCA_019308145.1 Deltaproteobacteria bacterium
ATTTTAATAATGCTTTATTTCTCCATCTACTATCTGAATACTCAAATTCTGGTAAGATAAAGATTTTTTAATATCTTACTTTTCCTTCATCTTCTTGTTTCAAAATATCTTCATACTTTAGTAATGTTGGCTCAACTATATTATGGATATACTCTTCTGTCTGTTCTTTAGCTCGTCCTGCAAAAACTATTGGATCGGTTATAAGCTTATTTAGTTCTTCCATCTCTATTGGTATAATAGGATCATTAGCAATGCGTTCAAAAAGATCGTTGTTTTTGCCCTCCTCTTTTATTCTTTTTGCTGCTTCCATGGAGTGGATTCTTATTCTTTCATGTATCTGCTGGCGATCCTTACCTCTTTCTACTGCTTTCATCAAGATAGCCTCTGTTACCATAAAAGGAAGCTCTTCTTTTAGATGTTTTTCTACAACTTTAGGATAAACTATCATATTTTTTGTAATATTATTATATAAGATAAGGATTGCATCAGCTAAAAGAAAGGATTGTGGGATATCAATTCGTCTGATAGCAGAATCATCCAAACTTCTTTCAAGCCATTGATTTGCTGCTGTATGGTAAAAATTTATTATCTTTCCGATAAGGAGGCGAGATAAAGCAGTAAGTCGTTCACTCCGCATTGGATTACGCTTATATGCCATAGCACTACTTCCAACTTGAGCTTTTTCAAAAGGCTCTTCCATTATTTTAAGATGAGAAGCTAATCTCATATCAACCCCAAATTTATGACTACTTGTAGCAATTCCAGCTAATACTTCAGCAATCTTTGTATCTAATTTCCTTGGATATGTCTGACCTGTTACATCAAACGCATTATCAAAACCTAATTTTAATGATACAAGTTTATCAAGTTTTTTTACTTTTTCATGATCCTCATGAAATAACTCCAAAAAAGAAGCCTGTGTCCCGGTTGTCCCTTTTACACCCCTTGCTTTTATCATCTTTAAAACAAACTCAAGGTATTCTAAATCCATTAGAAGATCTTGAATATAAAGGGTTGCTCTTTTCCCAATAGTTGTTGGTTGAGCTGGTTGGAAATGTGTGTAAGCAAGTGTAACTATTCCTTTATATCGAATAGCAAAATCAGCTAAATTTTTAATTACCTTAAGTAATCTTCTTTTTATTATTTTTAATCCTTCCCGTTGCTGTATAAGTTCACTATTACATGTCACAAATGCGCTTGTAGCCCCTAAGTGTATAATCTTTGCAGCATTTGGACATTGTTTCCCGTAAGCATAAATATGACTCATAACATCATGTCGAATCTCTTCTTCCTTTTTTCTTGCTTCTTCAAAATTAATATCTGTAAGATGATCCTTAAGCTCTTGAATCTGCTCCTCTTTTATAATAGGTTTTCCATCTTCATCCTGAAGATCTAATTCATAAAAACTTTCTGCTAAAGCTAACCAACACCTTCTCCATAAGGTGAATTTAGTTCTCTCTGAGAATAATTTTTGCATCTCTTTTGAAGTGTATCTACTTACCAAAGGTTCTTGATAAAGATCTACGTTCATGCTCTCCTCTCTTTATAGTTAAGATTTTTTCTAAATTTAACATAAATTAGTTTTGAAAGGAAAGGGTTTTATTAGCATGCCAAAATAAAAATGATGAAATGTTTAAGATTGTTAAATTTATTCTTTATATCATTTACTTCTAAACAACACTTTATTTAGAAATAGAAAATGTGGCCTAATAAAAATTGTGAAGTTAGCAAAGCTATAAAAACAAAACAAATTATATTTCATTTGCCCTCCATGTTTTTTAAACCAATGGATCAAAAAGATTTAAAATATGATATACTAAAACATAATAAGTATCCAAGTAATTTAGCAAATATCAAAATGTTGATAACTCAAAAGAAAAAAGGAGGTTTTACCCTTGCCACTTCCTCTTAAAATCCATATAAAAGGGATAAAACAAAAACTTCCTGTAACCAAAAAGCTTGATGAGCTTATAACTCTTTATTTAGGAATTTCAAAAGATAAAATAAAAAATATAATAATAAAAAGGAAATCTCTTGATGCAAGGAAGAAAA
>JAFDIG010000401.1 GCA_019308145.1 Deltaproteobacteria bacterium
TTTTTTTCTCTTCTTAAAGTGAACTCACTTTCTACAAATATTGGTAAAATATTATTTTTATCTAATACCTTTTTTGAGATAAAAACAAGGAGACTGCTATCCACGCCTCCAGAAAATGCTATTGCTACTTTCTTTAATGATCTTAAGTAATCTTCAAGTTTTGAAAGTAAAATATCCATCATATACCTCTTTTAGTTTAGATAAGAACCTTTAGATTTAGGGTTATCTTGCTAATAAAAAATTGAAGGAGAAAAAGATTTTTTATAACATATTTAATGACAGAGTAAAGAATTAATAATGATAAATAATTTAGAAGATAGATACCAAAAAAGGTTGGTTATTTATTATTTTGGGTATAAATTTATAACTAATTTTTCATCTTTTCAACAACAGAATATATTGAGTCAAGTGCCTCATCCAGTTTGTTAAGATATGGCCCACCCGCTTGCGCCATATCAGATCGGCCTCCACCTTTACCCCCAACAACCTTTGCAACCTCATTAATAATATTGCCTGCAGAAAATCTGTTTGTAAGATCCTTGGTTACCATTACCACCAAAGCTGCTTTACCTTTATGTTCTCCTCCTACCATAACCACACCTGAGCGGAGCTTTGCTTTTAGTCTATCAGAAATATCTCTTAATTTTTTTGGATCCCCATCATCTACTCTTAATGATAAAACTTGGATACCATTTATCTTTTTTATCTTTTCTTTTAATTCTAAAGAGCTGCCTGATATAAGCCTTGCATTTAGATTTTCTATCTTCTTTTCCTGCTCTTTTATGAGTGATAAAAGCTTTTCTATCCGATCAGGTAACTCTTTTGGAGAACATTTTAAAATTGAGCAAGTCTCACTTAAATAGCTTTCTTTCTCTCTTATGAAATCTATTGCCTTTTTCCCTGTTTTTGCCTCAATCCTTCTAACTCCTGCAGCAATTGAGCTTTCCTGTATAATCTTGAAAAAGCCTATATCACCTGTCCTTGAGACATGTGTTCCCCCACATAGCTCTTTACTATAGGCTCCCATCTCAACCACCCTTACCTTCTCCCCATATTTTTCACCAAATAGAGCTATAGCACCCTTTTTTATTGCCTTATCTATTTCCATTATTTCTGTTAAGACAGGAAGATTTTCCCTTATCTTTTCATTTACCAAATCCTCCACCAGTTCTATCTCATGTGAAGTAAGGGGGGAAAAATGGGTAAAATCAAATCTTAAGCGATCATCTGAAACAAGAGAGCCTTTTTGAGCTACGTGAGTACCAAGCACTTCTCTTAAGGCAGCTTGAAGTAAGTGCGTAGCACTATGGTTAGCCTGAATAGCTTTTCTTCTTGGTGAATCAACCTCTAAGATCACTTTATCTCCAACAGAGATACTTCCTTTTTTCATCTTAGCTATATGAACTATAATTTCAGGATGAGGGTGTTGAGTATCAATAATAGAAACCTCTGCTTGACTATTAAATGCTTTACCAATATCCCCAACCTGTCCACCAATTTCTCCATAAAAGGGTGTAATATCTGTTATCATCTCAAAAGATTCGCCTTCATTGACCCTATCAACAAAACGATCACCTTTTAAAAGTTTTAATATAGTCGCTTCTTCTTTAAGAGATTCATAACCAGTAAATTTAGTAAACAGCTTTTTAGTAACAATTTCCTTGTAAACAGAAGAAAGGGTTTCAACACCAGTTCCTTTCCAAGCTTCTCGGCTCCTTTTTTTCTGCTTCTCCATCTCTTTTTCAAAACCATCTTTGTCTATTAACAAACCATTTTCCTTTGCAATATCTTCTGTAAGGTCTAAAGGAAAGCCATAGGTATCATAGAGTTTAAAGCAGATATTTCCTGGAATTTGTTTCTTGTTATTTTCCTTAAGAGCTGATATTTCCTCTTCAAGGATCCTTAATCCATTGTCAAGGGTAAGGGAAAATCTTTCTTCTTCATTCATAAGTACAGAAGCAATAAAATTTCGTGCCCCTATTAATTCTGGATAAGGCTCTTTCATTATATCAACAACTGTGCCTGACAATCTATATAAGAAAGGTTTATTT
>JAFDIG010000402.1 GCA_019308145.1 Deltaproteobacteria bacterium
AGTCCCCTTTTGTTCAGCAAAATATTGAAAAACTTAAAAGTTTTGGATATCAATTTATTGGACCACAAATAGGGGATTTAGCATGTGGAAGTAAAGGGCGAGGCAGGATAGCAGATATAGAGGATATAGTAGAAAAGATGGAAGATATATTTACTAAAAAGGATTTAAAAGGATATAAATTTATTATTACTTCTGGACCAACTCATGAGGCTATTGATCCTGTCCGATATATAACAAACCGTTCAACAGGAAAAATGGGGTATGCTTTAGCAATAACAGCTAAAAGGAGAGGAGCAGAAGTTATACTCATTGCAGGGCAAAGTTATCTTCCTCCTCCAACAAATGATATGAAGGTTATTCGTGTCTTTACAGCAAAAGAGATGAGAGATAAGGTAATAGAAAATTTTAAATGGTGTGATGCAGTAATAAAAGCAGCAGCAGTAGCAGATTTTCGCCCATCTACTATTCAGAATGAAAAAATAAAAAAAGAAGGTGGAAAATATTTTCTTGAGCTTGAAAAAAATCCTGATATATTAAAAGAGCTTGGAGAGATAAAGAAAGAACATCAAATACTTGTTGGGTTTGCAGCTGAAACAAGCAGACATATTGATAATGCAATAAAAAAATTAAAAGAAAAAAAGCTTGATCTTATCATTGCTAATGATGTTACTTTAGAAGGAGCAGGCTTTGGTTATGATACAAATATAGTTGATATTATTGACGCAACAGGAAAGGTAAAAAGTTTGCCATTGATGAGCAAGATGGAAATTGCTAACATAATCTTGGATCAAATATTAAGGATTTTCAAAAAGAAAGGACGTGAGAAACCCTGGCCTCAAATTTGGTAATCCCCTGGCCAATTTATTTTCTTGTTCATTTCCTTCGTTTTTACCTAAAAAAGGAAAAAAGACCTATCTTAGCAGGATTCAAAATTACTCATAAGTGTAACCTCAAATGTATTCATTGCCCTTACTGGAAAAAAGGGATAAATGAGCAAATGCTCTCTTACCCTAAAGCTATTGAGGTTTTAAAAAAAATGCATGATTTAGGCGCAAGAATCCTTATTATAGAAGGAGGAGAACCTTTTTTATGGCATGATGGAAATTACACCATAAAAGATATTATAAAAACCGCAAGTAGATACTTTTATAGCGTTGGGATTACAACCAATGGAACATTTCCCATTATTGATATACCTGCTAATGTGGTTTGGGTAAGTTTTGATGGTTTAAAGGAAAATTTTACTAAAATACGGGGAAATTGCTTTGATAAGGTGATGGAAAACATCAAAAACTCAAATCATCCTAATCTTTATGTAAATATTACAATAAATAGTATCAATGTGGATGAAATCCCAGATCTTATTAAGTTTATTTCAAAATGGGTTAAAGGAATAACCATACAATTTCATTATCCCTATGATGGATATGATGAACTTACCCTTGATTTCAAAAAGCGACGTTGGGTGCTAAACAAGATTATCACTTTAAAAAAAGAGGGTTTCCCAATATCTGATTCTTATGGTGCTCTTATATCGTTAAAGGATAATAGTTGGAGATGTCATGACTGGCTACTTGTGAATGCAGAACCAGATGGAACCATTAATCAAGGATGTTATTTAAAAAATCGTGGAAAAGTAAATTGTGCACTTTGTGGGTTTGCTGCTCACACAGAACTATCACGGGCTTTTGATATGCATATAAGTTCCATTTTAGTAGGACGTAAAGTGTTTAAGTATCATTAAAAAGAGAACAATAAACCATAAATAAACTCTTTTATCATAAAGATATTTTATTTAAATACCCCTATGTATACACCTATTCCAATAATTATCAATAGAGCTATTGAAACCAAAGTATAAATAAACTCCTTTTTAACAATAAATTCAAAAAAGACAACTATTAAAGTTATAATAGGAGTTACCATAAGTACTAATATTCCAAGGGACAATATTGCAGAACCTTTACCATGCATGGCATAAGTTAAGATCAAATAAAGGTTAGAAGGAGAAAAAGAAAAATCCTTTGATATTATCATCAATAT
>JAFDIG010000403.1 GCA_019308145.1 Deltaproteobacteria bacterium
GATCAAAAGTATTTGAGAGTGAATCCTAGGAACCTATTGTACTTAGTTTATGAAGGTTTTGAGAAGTATGTTAATGATATTAAGAATGATGAAGTATTATATAAAGAACTTAAAAATTGCTTGATGAAAGATTTTGAGAATGATTTTGGTAAAGGAGATGATACCAATGAAAGATAAGCGTTTCATAGAGGAGAGCTTTCCCGTGAAGGAAATAAGTGAGATTTCTGCAAAGGAAAAGAATATAAGGCATGGACACATATCAACCTTGCATATATGGTGGGCTCGTCGTCCTTTAGCAAGCTCAAGGGCAACAAACTATGCAGCACTTATTCCTGCATCTGAAAGTCCTGAGGAGTGGGATAAAACAAGGCAGTTCATCATAGAGCTTGCAAAATGGGAAAACTCGCTTAATTCACGCATTATAGAAAAAGCAAGAAAAGATATTTTGGGTGTTAATGGAGGAAAAGCTCCAAGAATACTTGACCCCTTTGCTGGTGGCGGCTCTATACCTTTAGAAGCATTAAGATTGGGATGCGAAGTCCATGCTATAGAATATAACCCTGTGGCTGTTTTAATTTTAAAATGCACCCTTGAGTATCCTCAAAAATATGGAAAGTTAAAAGAAATAAATGCAAAAAATAAACTCGGTTTTGAAGAAAAGAAGAAAGTAAATCCACTTCTTGAAGATGTAGGAAAATGGGGAAATTGGGTTTTGGAAGAAGCAAAAAAAGAGATTGGTAGATTTTATCCCACTGATGAAGATGGCTCAATTCCAGTTGGCTATATCTGGGCAAGGACAATTCCATGTCAGAATCCAGCATGTGGAGCTGAAATTCCTTTAATGCGTCAGTTCTGGCTGGCAAGAAAGAACAACAAGAAGGTCGCCTTATATCCTTATGTTGAAGAAAAGGAAGTAAAATTCAAGATAGTTGGAGATGGCTATGAAAAGATGCCAGATGGTTTTGATCCTTCTAAAGGCACTGTCTCAAGGGCAATAGCAACGTGTCCTGTTTGTGGTTATACAGTTGATGATAAAACAACAAGAAAGCTCTTTCAAGAGGGAAAAGCTGGAGAGAGAATGGTTGCGGTTGTTTTGCACAAGCCTGGAACAACAGGAAAAAGATATAGGCTTGCAACTGAGAAGGATTTGGAGGTTTTCAAGGAGGCAAAAAAGTATATGGAGGAAAAAAGGCAAAAACTTATGGATGAGTGGGGAATTGACCCCGTGCCAGATGAACCATTACCAACCCCCACAGGAGGAGTATATGGTGAAGACACAACTTTATATTTCAATTTTCGATGTATTCAATATGGAATAAATAGATGGGGGAATCTATTCAATAGCCGACAAAAGCTAGTTCTTATAACATTTATGGATAAAATTAAAGAGATATATGAAACACAAAAAATAGATGATAAAGAATTTCAAAAAGCTGTGATTACATATTTATCATTTGCTTTAAATAAAATGATTACTGAAAATAATGTACTTACAAGGTGGAATGCAGGATCCGAATCTTTTGCTGGAAAGCCTGATCAAGACCCACGTTTGTCAATGAGATGGGATTATGGAGAATCAAATCCATTTTCTGGGGTAACAGGAAGTTATCTAAATCAAATAGATGCTATCATAACAGCCCTTGAAAATATTGCTAGTATAAATTCAATCTCTAATGTGAAAATTAAGAACGCATCTGCTACAGAACTTCCCTACCCTGACAATTATTTTGATGCCGTTTTTACAGATCCGCCATACTATGATAATTACCCATATTCTCATTTAGCGGATTTTTTTTATGTTATCCTAAAAAGATACATAGGAGATTTATATCCTGAACTTTTTTTAACACCGGTTACACCTAGATCAAAAGAGATAATTGCAGATCTACCCTTATTAAGAGGCATAGCAAAAAATAAAGCGAAACAAAAAATGCTAAATTTGAAAGATGAAAAATATTTTGAAGACAGTTTAAAAAAAGCATTTGATGAGATCTATAGAGTCCTTAAATCAAATGGAATTGTTACTATAGTTTATGCTCATAA
>JAFDIG010000404.1 GCA_019308145.1 Deltaproteobacteria bacterium
GAATTAGCAACCCCTCCAAAAACAATATCTTTAGACGAAGACCTCTATTCTGCTTTATTAAAATTTCTTGAATCAGGCTATGGACAAATCCCTGTAATTGATAATCAACAAGACGGAAAGATTGTTGGTATGCTTCAGCATCAGGATGTAATCTATGCTTATCATAAAGAGATTGAAAGAAGAAAAGGAATGGGATAAAGAAAAGCTTTAACTAATTTTACATACATCCTAATACTCATAGAGCTTTCCTATATAAAAAAGGTGGCAATTAAATTGCCACCTTTTTAGCAGAAAATCATTTAATCCCTTAAAAAACCTTACTTTTAGTTCATAACGTTTTAATTCATAGCACTAACCGGAAACGATTAATGTAGTTCTTCAAAGATCATCAATCCTACCCCTTTGGACCAGCATCCACTATTTCTTTGTCAACCATAGACTCAAACTGTTTAAAATTCTCATGAAAACGTCTGGCTAACTCTTTTGCTTTTTGATCAAATGCTTTTGGATCTTTCCATGTGTCTCGTGGAGTTAAGAGCTTTTCAGGGACTCGCTCACATTTTATTGGAACATCAAGTCCAAATATAGGATCTTCTTTTGTTGGAATGTCATCTAACTTTCCTTCAAGTGCCTCATTTATTAAAATTCTTGTATAGAATATCTTCATTCTTTCTCCTACACCAAAAGGTCCACCAGTCCAACCAGTATTAACAAGCCAACATTTAACATTATGACGCGCTATCTTCTCTCCTAACAACCTTGCATAAACTGTAGGATGAAGTGCCATAAAAGGTGCTCCAAAACATGTGCTAAATGTGGCTGTTGGTTCACTTCCTAATCCTGTCTCAGTTCCTCCTACCTTTGCGGTATAACCAGAAAGAAAGTAATACATTGCCTGAGACGGTGTAAGTTTGGCAATAGGAGGCATAACTCCAAAGGCATCACAAGTAAGCATGATTATATTTTTTGGATGATCTCCTATCCCTTTTTTCAAAGCATTGGGTATATGAGTTATAGGATAAGCAGCCCTGGTATTCTCTGTTAAAGAATCATCAAATAGATCTATCCTTCTTGTAGCTGAATCTATAGCAACATTTTCTAAAATAGTTCCAAACTTTCTTGTACACTCATATATCTCTGGTTCAGCCTCTTTTGATAACCTGATAACCTTTGCATAACAGCCTCCTTCAAAATTAAAAATTCCATCTTCACTCCAACCATGTTCATCATCTCCAATAAGCTTCCGCTTTGGATCCGCTGAAAGTGTTGTTTTCCCTGTTCCTGAAAGGCCAAAAAATATTGCCACATCACCACCAGAACCTATATTAGCAGAGCAGTGCATGGAAAGTATATTTTCACGAGGAAGCAGGTAATTTAAAATAGTAAAAACAGCTTTTTTTATCTCACCAGCATAGCTTGTCCCTCCGATAAGTATCATCTTCTTACCAAAATGAACAAGAATAAATGCCTCTGAGTTTGTTCCATCAAGCTCTCTTACAGCATGAAACCTTGGTAGATCGATAACAGTAAATTCAGGCTGATGAGCTTCTAATTCCTTTTTGTCATGGATCTGAATAAACATATTTCTTGCAAAAAGATTGTGCCATGCCTGTTCTGTAATTACCCTGATTGGTACTCTATACCTTGGATCAGCACCTGCGTAGCAATCCTGAATAAAGATATCCCTTCCTTGAAGATAAGCTGTCATTCTGCTATAAAGGGCATCAAATTTTTCTTGAGGGAAAGGCCGGTTTACATCTCCCCACCATATTTTATCCCTGGATGATGGCTCATCAACAATAAATTTGTCATTAGGAGAACGGCCTGTATGGTGCCCTGTCCTAACAACGATCGGACCTAAATGAGCTAAAAGCCCTTCCCTTCTTTTGATCACCTCTTCATAAAGTCTGGGAGTGCAAAGATTCCAGAATATGTTGTTAACATTTTTTATCCCTTGTGCTTCTATGTTCTTCATTCTTTCATCCCTTTCTTTCTATCTATTTTTTATACTTTCTCTATTTTTTAACATTAAAATCAATA
>JAFDIG010000405.1 GCA_019308145.1 Deltaproteobacteria bacterium
GCGCTTTCTCACAGTTCTGAAGAAAAAAATTTAAAGAGTTTGGTTGAAGGTATTGAGATGACTTTAAAGGAATTATTTTCAGTTCTTAAAAAATATGGATTAAAAGAGATCTCATCCTTAGGAAAACCTTTTGATCCATCTCTGCATGAGGCTGTTATGGTTGAAGAGAAGGCTGAGGCTGAACCAAATACTGTGTTAGAAGAATTCCAAAAAGGATATATTCTAAACGATCGTTTATTACGACCTGCAAAGGTTGTTGTATCAAAGGTGATGGAACAAGAAAGTTCTAATTAGTTCACGCTGAAAAATGAAGTGTGAACTAATTAAAACTAAAAATTTTAGTTTTACAAGATTGAAATAATTGTAAAATAATTAAAAAAATTACAATTGAAATCGTAAAAAATAAAGAATTTTCCTTTTATTTTTAGACGGATTTCGTTAACCTAAACGCAATTAGCTCATTTTTCACTATGAGCTAATTAATAAAAAAATATAATGAGGAAAATAAGGAGGATAAAATGAGTAAAGTAATAGGGATTGATTTAGGAACAACCAATTCCTGTGTAGCTATAATGGAGGGGGGAGAGCCTAAAGTTTTAGTTAATTCTGAAGGTAGTCGTACAACTCCTTCTGTGGTAGCTTTTACTGATACAGGTGAGAGATTAGTTGGTCAAGTAGCAAAAAGACAGGCTATTACCAACTATCAAAATACAATATTTGCTGTTAAAAGGCTTATAGGAAGAAAATATAATGATCCTGAGGTTCAAAAAGATATAAAGATTCTTCCTTATAAGATCGTTGAGGCAGAAAATGGAGATGCATGGGTAGAGGTAAGGGGGAAAAGATACAGCCCTGCTGAAATATCTGCTATGGTTCTCCAGAAGATGAAACAAACAGCAGAAGATTATTTGGGTGAAAAGGTTACAGAAGCGGTTATTACTGTTCCTGCATATTTCAATGACAGTCAACGGCAAGCGACCAAAGATGCAGGCCGCATTGCTGGGCTAAATGTGTTGAGGATAATCAATGAGCCTACCGCTGCTTCTTTAGCTTATGGCTTAGATAAAAAGAAGGATGAAAAAATTGCTGTTTTTGACTTAGGTGGAGGAACTTTTGATATCTCAATCCTTGAAATCGGTGAAGGTGTTTTTGAAGTTAAGTCAACAAATGGGGATACACATTTAGGTGGTGAAGATTTTGACTTAAGAATTATGGAATATCTTGCTGATGAATTTAAAAAGGATCAGGGAATAGATTTAAGAAATGACAGGATGGCGCTTCAAAGACTTAAAGAGGCAGCTGAAAAAGCAAAGATAGAGCTTTCTACATCCTTGGAAACAGATATCAATCTTCCTTTTATTACTGCTGATGCATCGGGTCCAAAGCATCTAAATGTAAAACTGACACGTGCAAAGTTAGAGCAGTTAGTAGAAGATTTGGTAGAGAAAGTAGTAAAACCATGTGAGACCGCATTGAAAGACGCAGGCTTAACACCTAATGATATAAACGAAGTGATCCTTGTTGGTGGTATGACCAGGATGCCAATGGTTCAGGAAAAGGTAAAGCAGATATTTGGAAAAGAACCACATAAAGGCGTGAATCCTGATGAAGTTGTTGCTATAGGTGCTGCAATCCAGGCTGGGGTTTTAAAAGGTGATGTAAAAGATGTATTGCTTTTAGATGTTACTCCCCTTTCTCTTGGTATAGAAACCCTTGGAGGAGTATTTACCAAGTTGATTGAAAAGAATACCACTATTCCAACAAGGAAGAGCCAGATATTTTCTACAGCTCAAGATAATCAGCCTGCTGTTACTATACATGTGCTTCAAGGCGAAAGAGAGATGGCAGCAGATAATAAGACTTTGGGGAAATTTGAGCTGGTAGGTATTCCACCAGCACCAAGAGGTGTACCCCAGATAGAGGTTACATTTGATATAGATGCCAATGGTATTGTCCATGTAACAGCAAAAGATTTGGGCACAGGAAAAGAACAGTCTATTAAGATTACAGCAAGTAGTGGTCTTACTGAAGAAGAG
>JAFDIG010000406.1 GCA_019308145.1 Deltaproteobacteria bacterium
TATGATAGCAGCAAAAAAGCTCTATCCTAATGCGATACTGGTCTTTCCTGGTTCTCAGGAAAGAAACTTGAGGGATTTCTTTATTGAATCAACCATCTATCTCTTTGAATTTGAGCGTGTCAAAAAGGTGGATATAAATAAAGTAACAAGGCTAATCCTTACTGATACAAGGCAAAAAAAAAGGATAGGAAAATTTGCTGATCTCATAGGGAAAAAGGGAGTAGAGATACATATATATGATCACCATCCACCATCTGATGATGATATAAAAGGTGATTTTGAACTGATAAGAGAAACAGGTGCAAATATAACCAATATGGTAGAACTTCTAAAAGAGAAAAAGATAAAGATAAATCCAGAGGAAGCAACCATCATGATGCTTGGAATATATGAAGATACAGGTTCTCTCACCTTTTCGTCGGTTACAGAAGCAGACTTTCATGCAGCAGCATATCTTTTAAGCCAAGGGGCAAACCTTAATGTTGTATCTGATATGATCGTAAAAGAGTTATCAGCAGAGCAGATATTCTTGTTAAACGATCTCATCCAATCTGCTGAAAAATATAATATAGAGGGAGTAGATGTTGTTATTACAACAGCATCATATGAAAAGTATGTTGGGGATTTAGCTGTGCTTATCCATAAATTAAAGGATATGGAAAATTTAGATGTGCTTTTAGCTCTTGTAAGAATGGAGGATAGGGTCTATTTTATAGGACGTAGCAGGATACAAGAGGTTAATGTAGCAGATATAGCATATGCCTTTGGAGGTGGTGGCCATCCTACAGCTGCCAGTGCTACTGTAAAAGATCTAACCCTTGCGCAAGCAAAGGATAAATTAATTGCTATCCTTAAAGAGGTAATAAAACCAAAAAGAATTGCAAGGGACTTGATGTTCTTTCCTGTAAAGAGTATAGATGCAAAAAGCCCTATTAAAGAAGCAGAAGAGATACTGACCAGATATAATATTAATGCTCTTCCTGTTATGGAAAAAGGGAAATTGGTTGGAATTATCTCCAGACAAATTGTTGAAAAAGCCTCTTTTCATGGATTAAGCCATAGGCCAGTAAAAGAATATATGACAATAGAATTCTATACGGTAACACCAGATGCCACTTTAGCAGAGGTGCATGAATATATTATAGGGAATAATCAGCGCTTTTTACCTGTTTTAGAAGATGGAAAACTGGTTGGTGCAATTACCAGAACAGATCTTTTAAGGGTTTTGCAAGATGAAATGGGAAAGATTTCTCGTATCCCTGAAAAGATAGATTATAGTAGAATGCTTGCTCAAAAAAAGATCATCACAAAGCTAATGGAAGAAAGACTACCTTCTAATATAATAATGTTATTAAAAGAGATGGGAAAAGTGGGAGATGATATGGGTTACCATTTATATGCTGTAGGAGGCTTTGTAAGGGATCTAATGCTTAGATATGAAAACCTTGATATTGATGTTGTTGTTGAAGGAGATGCAATAAAGTTTGCAGAAAGATTTTCTCGTATGCATGGATACAAAGTGATAAACCACAAAAAAATGGGAACAGCCACAATAAAATTGCCAGATGGATTTAAAGTAGATGTTGCAACTGCAAGAATTGAATATTATGCCTCACCAGGTGCTATACCAACTGTTGAGCATGGTTCCCTCAAACTTGATCTCTTTAGGAGGGATTTTACTATAAATGCCCTTGCCCTTGCCCTTAATCCAAAGAACTTTGGTGAGGTCATCGATTTTTTTGGAGCACAAAAAGATATAAAGGAAAGGGTTATTCGTGTAATACATAACCTAAGCTTTGTAGAGGATCCTTCACGCATTTTTAGAGCTATTCGCTTTGAACAAAGATATCAGTTTCAGCTCGGAAAACATACCTTAAATTTAATAAGATCTACCATAAAAACAGGTTTTTTAAGTAGTATAGGAGCTCATAGGATATTCTTAGAACTTCTGCTTATCTTTAAAGAAAAGGATCCCGTTGCAATCCTTAGACGTCTTAATTCACTTGGAGTTTTAAAAGCTATTGATCCAAA
>JAFDIG010000407.1 GCA_019308145.1 Deltaproteobacteria bacterium
TCTATTAATAAGAAAGGTTACATGCAGATTACCATCCCCTGCGTGTCCGTAAGTTGCTATTTTTATATTGTGTTTTCTTTCTATTTCTCTTATCTTTTTTACAAGGGATGGTAAGTTATATCTTGGAACCACAACATCTGCTTCAACCCTTCCTGGATATTGAGCTGTTAAAGCAGGAAGAGCATCTCTTCTTATTCTCCAAAGTTTTTCTCTCTCTTTATCATCTTTTGCAATGCTTATTTCCCTTGGCATAGCCTTTTTTATAATATTTATGAGTTTATTTTTCTCTACCTCAACACTTTCTTTTGTCCCATCAAGTTCAATTAGGATAAATGCTTTAGCATCCTCTGGCAGATTAACCCCTAAGTATCTGTTTATGCTTGAGATTGTGACATTATCCATAAATTCTATGGCTGTGGGAATAATCTTGTTTTGAAAGATTGTTACCACCATATCTGCACAAAGGTCAACATCATCAAATATTACTGTTATAGTTTTGTTTTCCTCTGGTTTTGGTAGAAGTTTTAATATGATTTTAGTTACTACTGCTAAAGTCCCTTCTGAACCAACGATTAAATGAGTAAGGTCATAGCCTGCCACATCCTTGTACAGTTTTCTTCCAGTATGTATAATCTCCCCTGTGGGTAAAACAGCTTCTAAGCCTAATATCCAGTCTTTTGTCACCCCGATCAGGAGGATAAAAAAGCCCAACCTTGTTTACTTCTTGTTGTAGTTCTACAGGGTTTAACCCTGGCTCAACAATAGCTATGAGGTTATTAAGATCGATTTCAATAATACGGTTCATCCTAAGCAAAGATAAAGCAATACCACCTTTTATAGGTAAAGCTCCTCCGCTTAAACCAGTTCTTCCTCCTTGAGGAGTAACAGGTATTTTTTCCCTGTTTGCAATCTTTAATACCCCTGCTACCTGCTCGGTTTTTGTTGGCATAACAGCAATTTCTGGATAATAGGTTCTTTCTGTAGCATCATAAGAGAATGGTTTTAGATCCTCTTTTTCAAAGAATAACTCATCAGATCCTAATATCTCTTTTAACTCTTTTATTATTTTTTCATCCATAGAAGCCTCCGCTTTTCTATTAAAGATAAGCAAGGGGAAATTTACACTTATCTCTTTTTATCCTTTTTGAAAAGGATGTAGAGTTTAGTTTTATATTCAGCTAAAAAAATCTTTTATTATTATCTTATCAATAATTATTTTCTTCTGTGAGCAGGTAAATTTATTCCTTACAACCAAAAAGCACCTTTAAGCTTTATTTTTAAATAAAAATGATAGGATTATTATTAAGAACTTTTAAATCTTCCCAATATCTATTATACTGCCAACACCTGTTTTTATGAAATGGTTTCCATAACTCTCTTTAAAAAGCTTTCTTGCTATATCACCTGAACAGTGACATGGTGCAACATATTTTATCTTTAATTTTTTAAAAGCATCAACAATCCTTTTAATTCTATTTTTACTTGAACCAACCAAATGAAATCCACCTATTACCAGAAAGATCTCTTTATTTAAAAGTTCTTTTGCCTTTTTAGCTATCCTTACAACACCAGGATGGGCACAGCCTGTAATGACAATCAAACCTTTATTGGTTGTAATAATCAGAGATTGCTCTTTTATAAAGCTTCCCATCTCACCAGTAGAGTATAAATTTTCAAAGATCTTCATAGGGGTATGGATCTCAATAAATTTTGCTTTATGCTTTTTTATCCTTTTTTTAAAGCTTTTGGGAAATGATTTGGGAATATAAACTGTAACGTTTTGATTTTCTTTCAAAAGAGCAAAAAGCCCGCCAACATGGTCACCATGAATATGAGAAAGAAAAACAATATCTACTTGAGAAGGAGAAATTCCTAACTTTTTCATATTTTCAAGCAAAATTTTACCCTCACCACCTGTATCAAAAAGAATATTTTTCTTCCTTCCTGATATAAAGCAAGAAAAACCCCAGGCAGTCCTAAGATCAGAATTGTAGGGATTATTATCATAGATAATAGTAATAATAGGAGATTTGCTCATATTTGCTTTTGCGATATCTGGTATTGATACAAGTATAGATAAAAAAAGTAAGTTCATTATAATAGAGGAAATAAATAATTTTTTCATAATGCACCCCTTTTAGTTTAATAAGTAATTTATGGATTCCCCCTATCTTGATTCAATATGAGGAGGATGAACAAATTGGATAAAAACAGCAGAAATGAAGCAAAAAGTAGCAAGATATGTAAATACAATAAAGAAATTGCCTTTTGTAGCATCCAACAGATATCCACTTAAAGATGGTCCTAATGGTCCTGAAACAAATCCATATGCAGTAAAAATAAGGCCAAAAATAGCACCAAAATGTTTTAGACCAAAGCAATCAGATGCTAAAGGTGCAGAGACAGCAAAAAGTGTCCCAAAAGCAAAGCCAATTATTGCTGCAAGCAGAGCTGAGATAAACAAACCTGTTACATGAACTAAAAGAAAATATGCAAAACCTGCTCCAAAGAAGGTTATACTCATTGTCAAT
>JAFDIG010000408.1 GCA_019308145.1 Deltaproteobacteria bacterium
ACTGGCTTAAAGGAAGGATAGGAAACAATATTTTTGATAGTGGCGGTAAACCTTAATAAAAAACCCCGGCATTTGCCGGGGTCTTCAGCAGTATTAGATAACTCTTACGTTCGCAGCTTGTAAACCTTTGGGGCCTTCTTTTATATCAAAAGAAACCTCTTGATCTTCGGATAACGTCTTGAATCCCTCAGAAACAATCTCAGAATAGTGAACAAAAACATCATCACCATCTTCCCTGCTGATAAAACCAAAGCCCTTCTGTTCGTTAAACCATTTTACTTTACCTGTTGCCATAAAATCTACTTCCTCCAAAAAAATATTTACTCTCCCTTATGGAAGAGATAACATAGTCTACTAGTCCATCAGTCATTTGTCAAGATATTTAGACCTTTTTTCCAAAAATAAATTAAAATATTACAAATTATAAACCTTGATTCTTACAACTAATTAGACTCTTCAGTACCCAGCAAGGATTATTAATATTAAAAATTATGAATAGCAGTAGCTTTGAATGAAATATAAACTTCAGCCCCTTCCTCAAGTTTCAAGTCAAAAAGCGAGCTTTTAGTTATTAATGACTTAAAATCATAACCATCAACATAAATACTAACCTCATAAAAAAAACCATGGTTGGTAATTCCTTTAATTCTGCCAAAAAAAATATTTTTCATGCTGGATTTTATAGGGAGTCTGCTTATAACAATATCTTCAGGCCTGATGGCTATATAACCAAAACTTTCCTTGTGATCTTGACCTGTTTCTATAATAAGATCATTAAGTATAGCCTTTGTATCTATATATCTAACATAAAAAATATTTTTAGCTCCAACAAAATCAGCAACAAAAGCTGAGTTAGGTTTCTTAAAGATGCTATCTATTGTGCCAACTTGTTCAATTTTACCATTCTTTATTACGGCTGCCCTATCTCCGAGTGATAATGCATCTGCCAGATCATGCGTTACCATAATAAAAGTGGTACTTGTTGAAACATGCAACATTTTTAATCTCATTTTTATATCCTGTCTGAATGCTGGATCAAGAGCAGAGATAGGTTCATCAAGAAGAATTACTTGTGGGTCAATAATAAATGCTCGAGCTAGAGCAACCCTCTGTTGCTCACCTCCGCTGAGAGTATCAGGATAACGATTTAAAAGGTGTGATAGATTCAATTCTTTAATAAGCCTACTATATTTTTTATCAGCCAAACTTTTATTTATCTTTGTAAATTTAAGCCCATATTTTATATTTTTTTTAACTGTAAGATGAGGGAAAAGTGAGTAATCTTGATAAACAATTGATATCCCCCGTTTCTCAGGGGGTAATTTGGTTACATCTTTTCTGTCTATTATAATCCTCCCACTCTTTACTGGAATCAAACCGGCAATTGCTTCAAGAAGCATGGTTTTACCGGCTCCAGTTGGCCCAAGAAGTATGAAGAATTCCCCATCCTTTATATTAAGACTCAGATCTTTTAAGGAAAAGTTATTAAATTGTATATTTAACCTTTCTATTTTAATCATTAAACTCTACCTATACTTTTTTCATTTATAAGTATTCTCATTATTAAGAATAGAGATAAACTTATAAATACAAGCCAGAAAGCGACGGGAAGCGAGTACTTTAATCCGTAGGATTCAAAACGTTCATATATTAAAACAGGTGCTATCATGGGATGATAAGCAACAATTACAACAGCTCCAAACTCACTAATAGACCGGGCTAGAGCCATAATAAATCCCACAATCATACTTCTTTTTGCAAGGGGAAGGGTTACATGAAAAAAAGTTTCTATCATTGAAGCTCCAAGGCTCCTGGACACCTTTTCTAACCTTACAGGTATCGAATCGAAACCTTCTTTGGCCATATTTGTATAAAAAGGTATAGCAACAAAGGTTAATACTGTTATTATCCCCGCAACAGTTCCCATTAATTTTATTCCAAGACGATATAAAAGGTCACCAAACAAATAATTCTTCCCCACAACCAGAAGTATTGCAATTCCTATAACCGGATGTGGTATAACAATTGGCA
>JAFDIG010000048.1 GCA_019308145.1 Deltaproteobacteria bacterium
GAGAGGGCAAAAGAGTTATTCAAGGTTGCTATAAACATCAAAAAGCCTACTTCTATGCTTACTGTAGAACTTTTTTTAAATGATGTTATAAAAAGATCGATTTGGATGTTAGCTGAAATTAAAATTGAAAGTGAGAAAAAGGAGAAAAATAAATTGATTATCTCACCTGATGGTCTGATCAAACCATAATATTATCTAAGTAAAATCAATTAGTTCGCGCTAAAATTAAAATGCGTATTAATAAAAGATAAAAATATTTCCTATAAAAATTTTTGAAATTTACACCAATAAATAAGTAATGCTTAAATTATAAAAAAGGGATGCTTCCCTCTGTTTTCAAGCTGATGGAATATGCTTAAACTTAAAAATAGCAATAAATTGATGCTATTTTTTGCACAATAGTGACTTTTTCCACAATAATAAAACTTTTTTAGCCTATATAAATATTTAAAATAATATTGAAAGAGATTTTTTCTTTTCTTCTGTAATCTATTATAATTAATAAAGAATTATAGATTGAAATATTTCTTGTTTTAAAATATAATGTTTTTTATTTTTAAATTGAATATAATTTTAACTAATTTTTCCACATTTTATCAACAATGGGTTGGTTAAAAAAAGAAAATCTTAATTATTTTAGCATAATAGAACAATTTTTTTTAGACCATATTAAGGTAGGAAGTTTTCTTTCTGCAAGGGATATTCAGATCATTAAGGAATGGCAAAAAAAGCGATATCCAGTCGATCTGGTCTGCAAAGGAATAAAAAAGGGAATTGAGCATTTTTCAAAAACAAAAAGTGATCTCCCTTTATCTCTTTTTTATTATAGAAAATGGGTTGCTGAAGAAATTAAATCTTCTCTTATAAAAAAGGTTGGTGAAAGATCAAAAGAGAAAAAAGATGAAAATATAACCAAAAGAATTGAAGAATTGATATCTAAACTTGCTATTTACACGAAAAAAGAAAAAAGAGAAGATATAAAAAAGGAGCTCGGCGAAGCAATTATAAAGTTAAATAAGATAAAAGAATATATTTCAAAAAAAGGTATTTATTATAACCTTTTTAACGAGATAGAAGAGATAGATAAAGCTTTTTTAAATGAGATAATAAAAAATATTAACGAAAATGAAAAAAAAGAGATAGACAAAGAGGCTAAAAAAATAACAGAAAGATTAAATAATATATCCTCTGAATCTTTTTTAGATATTAAACTTGAACTATTAAGAGAGAGATGGAACCTTCCAAGAATTTCTATTTAAAAATGAAAAAATTAAAAACCAAAAATTTCTTTGAATTTCTTTTAATTAAAGAAGAAATAATTAATTCTTGCTAAAAAATAAAGCGTAAACTAATCATTAATAATAAACAACTTTTAGCTTTTAAGTGTATTTTATTACTGGGAGTAGGGTCTTATTTTATATACTATCGTTTGCTCTTAATTTTTTAGATAAATTATGGTTAAAAAGAGTTGCACTAAATGCCATGGTGAAGGAATAATATTTTCTATCAAAGAAGATCATCTCTTTGCTGAGATATGTCCCAAATGTTCAAAAGAGTGTGATATCTGTGGTGGCAAAGGGTATATCATTAAGGAAGATAAAGATGGATATAGCTTTTCAGAACCTTGTGAGTGCAGAAAAATTTTAAAAAAGGTCTCCTTATTCAACAAAGCTGATATACCAGCCCGCTTTATTAGCGCATCATTAGAATCATTTAAGGTCCTCCATCTAAGCCATGAAGAAGCAAAAATAAAGGCTAAAAGATTTATTAAAAAATTCCCCATGCATAAACAAGGTTTAATCTTTATGGGGCCAGTAGGGACTGGTAAAACACATTTAGCAGTTGCAATTATCAAGGAACTTATCTTAAAAAAAGGTGTAAATTGTAAGTTCGTTGACTTTTTCAATCTTTTATCTACTATAAGAGAAGGTTACAACACAGGGAAATCAGAGATGAGTATTATAGAACCATATCTTAGCAGTGATGTACTTGTTATTGATGAGATGGGAAAAGGACGTAACACTGCTTGGGAACTTAGCATGCTGGATCAAATGATCACATATCGATATAACTCCTCTCCTCATAAAGCTTTAATCATCACTACAAACTATACAAATGATGAAGATTCTACATTAAAAGAGCCTATCTTAGCTCTTAGACCAAATGAAAAAATAATTGCAACCCACTCTGAGCCTTACGAGCAATATTTTATTTATGAAACTTTAAAAGATAGAATTGGTGAAAGGATTTACTCCCGTATTTCAGAAATGTGTGAGATGATTACATTAGAAGGAGAAGATTATCGGATAAAAAAGGGAAGCAAAATATCTGATAACTAAATTAGAAATAAATTTCAAAATATAAGAATAAATAATTAAGATGAATTCTTTCTCACGTTTGATAAATCTCATTGAAACCTTAAGAGGAAAGGATGGTTGCCCATGGGACAAAAAACAGACCATTGATAGCATTAAACCATTCGTAGTTGAAGAATGTTATGAGCTTGTTGAAGCAATTGATGAAGGTTCTTTATCTGGAATAAAAGAAGAGCTTGGAGACCTTCTTTTCCATATTTTTTTTATTGCAGAGATAACAAAGGAGATAAAAGCCTTTGATATTAATGATGTAGTGGAGCATATAACAAAAAAAATGATAAGAAGACACCCCCATGTCTTTGGGAATAAGAAAGTTAAGAATGCTAAAGAGGTAGAACTAAACTGGAGTGAGCTTAAAGCAAAAGAAAAACAAAATAAAAGATCCTCCTTGATGGATGGTTTGCCAAAATCTCTTCCAGCTCTTATAAGGGCCTTTAGGCTTACAGAAAGGGCAAGCAAAGTAGGCTTTGATTGGGAAAAAGCATCGGATATCTTTCCAAAAATAAAAGAAGAGCTTTCTGAACTCGAAGAAGAAATAAAGAAAAAAAAGATTAATAACGTTGAAGAAGAAGTGGGAGACCTTCTTTTTGTTATAGCTAATTTAGCAAGATTGCTTAAGATAAACCCTGAGGATGCCTTAAGAAAAAGTGTAAACAAATTTGAAAAAAGGTTTCGTTATATTGAAAAATCCCTCAAAAAAGAAGGAAAAAGCCTTAATGATGCAACGTTAGAAGAGATGGATAAATTATGGGAGAAAGCAAAAGAAAAAGAGGGATAAAGGATGTAGGGAAAAAAGGTATATTATATGTAATCGCCACTCCTATTGGCAACTTAATGGATATCACCATTAGGGCTATAAATATATTAAAAGAAATTGATATAATTGCAGCAGAAGATACAAGGAAAATAGCTGCTTTACTTAAACCCCTTAACATATCTCATCCATTAACAAGTTATTTTGAACATAATGAAGCAAGAAAAATCCCTTTGATTATAAAACAGTTAGAGGAAGGGAAAAAAGTTGCTCTTATGGTTACTGCAGGAACCCCTACTATTTCTGACCCAGGTTATAGACTTATTAAGGAAGCAATATCTAAAGGTTTTCAAGTAATCCCTATTCCAGGTCCTTCAGCTGCCATAGCAGCTCTTTCTGTATCTGGTCTTCCTTCTGATTCCTTTATATTTCAAGGCTTTATCCCAAGAAAAGGTAAGAAAAGAGATGAAATGCTTAATGAACTCTCAAAACAAAAAAGAACCATAATCTTGTATGAGTCACCTTATCGGATAAAAAAAACTTTAAAGGATCTTTATGAAGTATTTGGAGATCGTGATACAGTTATTGCAAGAGAAATGACAAAACCTCATGAAGAGTTCATCAGAGGAACACTTAAGAGTATCCTTGAAAGGATAGATGAAGTAACAATAAAAGGAGAATTTACGGGCTTCCAAAAAAGAAGAAAAGCTGATATTAAATTTTTGATGTTTTTTATATTATATAAAATCTCTATAAACTGACTTTTTACCTATAATGATGAGGAATTACATGTGGACTCAATGAATGAGGCTTTTCCAATCCATGAGCAAGCATTAATGATTCATCTGAAAGAATCTCTTTAGCTATTCCATCAGCTACTATTTTACCTTCATCTAAAACTATTACCCTATCACATGTATCAAGGATAAATTCAAGATCATGGCTTGATATAATCCTTGTATTATTTAAGGAATTTAATATCTCTTTAATCTTTCTTTTGCCTCTTGGGTCGAGATCGCTTGTAGGCTCATCTACAAGTAAAACCTCAGGTTCTATAGCCAAAGCACCTGCCAAACATACCCTTCTTTTCTCTCCACCAGAAAGATGAAAGGGGAGCCTGTTGGAAAAACCATTTAATCCTACATCATTTAACGATTTTTTCACCCTCTTTGGAATCTCATCTCTTGAGAAATTATGATTTAAAAGACCAAAAGCAACATCATCAAATACTGTTGGGCTAATGAGTTGATCATCTGCATTTTGAAAAACAATCGAGATCTTTTTTCTAACAATCGGATGGTTTTTTTTATCTTTCATTGAAAGAGAAAACAAGACAACATCACCTTCCCATCCAGTAATAAGTCCCATCATGCATAGAAAAAGGGTTGTCTTACCTGCACCATTAGGTCCTATTATACCGACCCTTTCACCATAAGAAATATCAAAAGATATATTATTAAGTGCTTTTATTCCATCTGGATATCTGTATGAAAGAGTTTTTATTTGTATTACCTTTTCCAAAAGAATTCTCCAAAAGAAATGAAAAGTCCAATAAATAGAATCACCAATGCTTTAAAAAAATCCACTCTTTTTGCTTTAAATGAGTTAAGTATCTCTATTTTCCCATTAAATCCCCTTGCTATCATCGCCCTTTGAATCCTCTCAGTTCTCTCTAAACTTCTAATCAGAATTGTACCTACAAGATTCCCCAAAATCTTCAAGGTGAAAAAATTATTCTTTGATACAAAACCTCTTGCTCTTAAATTCAAACGCATATTTCTTAGCTCCCCTAATGCAACAAAAAGATATCTATATGCAAAAGCAAGCATCCACACCAATTTTATTGGCATTCCCAATTTCTCTATCGCCTTAATCGTATAATGAAAAGGTTGAGTAGCTAACATAGGAAAAATCAAAAGAACTATGGCAATCCCTTTTAAAAAAAGTAAAAGAGCAAGCTGTAAGCCTTGATATGTAACATGAAATCGTAGAAAAGAAAAGAGTGTTTCCCCTGGAACCGTAAGAGGCAAAAAGAAAAAAAAGGGGACAAGAAAAAGCATGATATGTCCCAATCTTTTTATAACAAACCCTAAGGGGAGATGAGAAATAATAATAAGGCTAAAACTAAATAAAAGGGCAATTGATGAAAAAAAAGGGGTTTTAAGCCATGCAAAACTAAATGCTACAATAAGAAGGCTTAGGATCTTAAGCCTTGGGTCCATCTTATGTATAGGGGATACAAGAAAAGCGTATTGATCAACCTCTGGATGCATCTAACTTTTTCATCTTCGCATTTATTTTTAATACCATTATAAATGATAATAGTCCAAAGATAAAGCCCAAACCAGCTAAAAGAGGAACAAAGGGAAAAGCTTCCTTTTTTACAACCGCCACATTATACACCTTTTTTTCTTCTCTTTTGATTTTAGAACTTTCAGCCCCTACCATAAACTCTTTTTCCGCTCTGTGCCCCATGGTTCCCGTAACAACCACTTTCCATTTTCCAGGAATATCTTTAGGTTTAAAACTAAAGCCACCTTCATCATCTGTTTTATCTTTGATAAATAATTCACCATTTGGTTTAAATACCTCAATCTTAGCCCCTTTTACCTTTGTTCCATCTGGGAAAAAGGCATCAACCCTTACTGTTTTATCCTTTTCAACGAGAATATCAATTAACATCTTATGGCCAAATGCTTCTGGAATAATCCATAAAGATAAAAAAAGTATAAAGCATAAAAAAAACTTTTTCATCATCAAATCCCCTCAATTATTTCAGGACGCACTTTATTTAAAAATTTTATTATAAAGAGTGTAATAAAAGCCTCTATTATCATTATTGGTATATGAGCAACAATAGCAAGTTTTGCAACAGTGATAAACTGAGAGCCTGATAAAGTCAAAACAAGGGCAAGCATAACAGCACCTAAAAAAACAGCTCCACCACCTGCAATTAAAGAAAATATCTCATCTTTTCTTGAAAAAGAAAAACGATGCCTTTTTTGAAAAAGCCAAGCCATAGCTAAAGCTGGGATGCCCATTACACAAGCATTTGCCCCTAAAGAGGTTATACCACCAAACTGAAATAAAAGAGCTTGAAGCAATAAAGCCATAAATATAGATGGAAAAGCTGCCCATCCCAATAGGATGCCTACCAGCCCGTTTAACAAAAGATGAACGCTGGTAGGCCCTAAAGGGACATGGATGAGAGAGGCAACAAAAAATGCAGATGTCATTACAGCGATCTTCGGGATATCTTCTGTTTTTGTCTTTTTTAAAGAAAAAGCCGTTATTCCAATAGCAACGCCATATCCAGCAGCTATAACAGGAAAAGATAATACACCATCAGAAATATGCATTTTCTAACTTTCCTTCCAAATTAATCCGCGGAAAAATGGACTATTTATTTCAAAGGGACCTTGAAATTTAAAAAATAAATCCCTATTTTTTAAATCTTAATCATAATTCTTTATTTTATTTAGTAAATTTTCTGATACTTTAAAATTATTTTATATTTTATTTTTCAGTATAAACTAATCATCTTTTCTGAGAAAATTTCTTCTCCACATGGACCCAGATTCCACCTCGCTTTATTATTGGGTAATGTTTTCCTTTTACAACTTTTTCTCCATCTTTATGGTAAACACAAATCATCCACCAACCTGGTTCATCAAGGGTATAAGTAACATAACCATTCAGATCTGTTTTAGCAACCCTTGTGACCATAGGGACATTTTCATTACCATACTGATCCTTTGGTATATTTTCTTCCTTAATATGGAATCCATTAAATTTTTCAATCTCAACATATCCATTAGATAAAGGTTTACCATTAAAAAGTGCCTGCGCTACAAAAACAAAACCTTCTTCAATCCCATATGGTCTGGTGAGTGGCACCATCTCTATTTCCATCCCAACAGGTTTATCCCAGCCATCTTCTGCTATAACATGTATAACCTCTTTTGCATAATCCTTTAGAAATACTCCTTCTTCCTCAACAAAATATAAAGGGGCTTCTAAGCAGAGCCAAGAATCTCCAAGATATTTAGGTGTATAATTTATTTTATAAGCTTTTCTCAATTTTCCTGTTGCCTCATCTTTCATCATGTTCTGTTTCATTTCTACATTTTCTTTAGAACCTTTTGGTGTGACTACATAAAAATTGGGTTTTTTTGCATCAAAAACAACAAATTCATAAGGATGACCCCAAAAATATTGCCAGGTTACCATTTTTCCCCTTTTTGCATATCCATTATTATTGTCTGGCCAAAAGGTTTGAAAATGAGCAGAGCTAAAAGAGGCAAAAATAAAAGAGAAAGCAATAATAATGATAAAGCTTCTAATTATTCTTTTCATTATCTCCTCCTTAATTCATAACACATTTTTAAGATTTTTAACACCTATAAGATAAAAAATTTTAAAACGAGAGAGTAAGGGCTAAAATAATTGAGGTTGTATAATCTGTATTCCTGCCAGTCACTGTTTGTTGAAGACCAATTTTACCTTTAAAATGATCTGTTAATGGCATAATAAAACCAGCTGTAAGGAAAATAGAATCATTATCATCCTCATCTTTTACAAAACCATGTTCATAATTAATCTCGATCTCAGGTTGTAACCATTTAACAATTTGATATCCAACAGCCAAATCATAAGAAAGTGTTCCTCTCTCATTCTCTCTATACTTGCCAAAAGGTAATGAAAAACCAAAATCCATGTTCATTGTAAGTTTGCCAAAATCTCTGCTTAAAGCTATCTTATTTTCCCATGCCCAGAATTCATCACTTGGACCTAAACGATGGCTATCAGAAAAACGCCCAGTAGGAATAGAAAGGGACGTAATGTATGCTAACTCAAGATCTAAAGATTTCAGTTTTAAAAAACGATATTTTATTCCCAAACCAAGATCACAAAACCCTTCCCCTTTTTCAGGGTCACTATCATGATCATAAAGATTTGCATAACCAGTATCAGCGCTAATGTCAAGGTTGTCTAAAATACCATAGGCAATAGATAATCCAAACTCATGCTCCCTTAAAATTCCTCTATCTTCCTTATGCCAATCGTTATCCATTGCCTTTTTTGCATAGTTAAAGGTATATCCAAATTCTATCTCTATACCACCTTTCCCAACTGTGCCTGCATCATCAGTTGCAAGTTTAGCCCATTCAGGGGCTAACTCTTCCTGAGCAAAGGCATAAAAAGGCAAAGAAAAAATAAAAACAAAAACAAAAGAAATTCCTATCCATTTCAATCTATGTCTCATTATTTCCTCCTTTGTGTTATTTTTTTGAAAAATGTAACACTATCAATAACAGAGAAAATAAAAAAAGTCAAGAAAAAAATTTTAGCAGAATTTTCATTTTATGAGGAGATGTTGAAAATTATAATATAAAAAAATTCTCTATTTCTATTGAGTAAAAAGTTAACTTCCAAGGTAGCAATGATATTAGTAGGAAATATAGTAAAAGGATTTGTAGATATAATTTGTTAACAAGATTATGAACCTAATTTCCTTTAGCCAATGGCAAGTGAAACAAGGTTTACCTTGCCTCACTTGCCGTTAAAAGCTTTATTTTTTCTTGTTAATTATAGCTCTAAGTTCTCCATTTACAAAAATCTTTACCTTTTCCACGGTTTTTCCATCAGCCCCGTATTCAAACTCTCTTGTGATATCCTCTGGAAGAACATCAAACTCTTTGCCTTGTTTTAATATCACTCCACATAGATAATAATAAAGATCCCATTGATCCATACAAGTGTTTGTCCATGTATCACATCCCCAGTACCATCCATAGTAACAATTCCACCAAGCATCGCAGCAATCTACCCAATATATATACCCAGCATAATAACAATCATCATTTGTATAGCAAAAACCTGCTGGCACTGTTGTAGTAAATGGAATGGTTGTAGTAAAAGGGATAGTTGTAGTTGGACCAGTAGAGCCTATCCCTGCAAACTTATAACATCCATAAGCAACCGTTGTTCCACCAACATAATCGATTATATAAAGAACATTAGTTAAAAAATCAAATTGAGCTCCAAGCTGGCCGAAATCAGCTGGATTTATGGGGCCACCATCAAAAAAATCACCAATAACAGTATCATCCCAAAATGCGTACATATTAGCAGTATCAAATGTATAAAGAAGCAGTGTTCCTCCGTTATCATAAGTTTGTACATAGACATTTAGATTATATATATTTCCAATATCTTTATATATACCATCATAATTGAGATTATAAGCAAAGCTTACACCTGTTATAAAAAAAGTGAATAAAAAAATGAATAATAAAACCCTCTTTTTCATTGCCCCCTCCTTTTAAATCTTTTTATATTTAATCTTTAATGTTGTTCCCAAATTTGTTATAAAAAATTCAAGAAAACTTATTTTGCCTTTATATCAATTAAAATTAAATGATCCTCTCTTTATTAATTTGAAGTATTTTTTTGCTCATGCAAACTGCTGAAGTTTTCAAATATCTTCCTAAAGTGAAACCCATAAATTGCAAAAGTCAATGCTAAAGGAAATGATCGTGGACGATTAAAAAGTGTCCAGAAAAATAGTTTCCAGTAATGAAACCTCTCTTTTCCTTTTATTCCTAAAAACAACATTGATTTAAAGAATGCTTTTAAATAGTTGAAGTGGAATATAAATGTTCTATTTTGTAATTTTGTTTTAACTGGGTTGAATTCCTTTAAAAAAGTTATAACTCGATTATAGTAATGATTAGGGGAATATATTGTATTAATAACATTTTTATATCCATTGATCAGGCTATCATAGTTCATCTTTGGGATAAAATTGATAGAAAAATCAGTGTTATCACCTGTAACATCCCTTAATAATCTATTTTCCTTTACAAGACGTTGATACAATCTGGTCCCACGAGGAGCATTTAAAAGACCAACCATTGCAGTAACAACCCCACTATTTTGTATAAATTTAATTATTGTATTAAAAATCGACTCCTGATCATTATCAAAACCAACAATAAATCCACCTTGCACTTGCAAACCAAACCTCTGTATCTTTTTAATAGATGCAATCAAATCTCGCCCTCTGTTTTGAAACTTACCACATTCAGCTAAGCTATCATCGTTTGGTGTTTCAATTCCTACAAAAACTGAGTCAAACCCTGCTTCAACCATCTTGTCCATCAACTCCTCATCATCAGCAAGGTTTATAGATGTTTCTGTATTAAAAGTAAATGGATATTTTTTTGACCTCATCCATTTTATAATAGCTGGTAAAATATCTTTTTTCAATCTTTTTTTATCACCTATAAAATTATCATCAACAAAGAAGACTCCACCCCTCCAGCCTAATGAGTAAAGTTTTTCTAACTCTGCTATAATTTGTCCCTTACTCTTTATACGAGGGATTCGTCCATAAAGGAAAACAATATCACAAAATTCACAGTTAAAAGGACATCCCCTTGAAAACTGAATATTCATGGAAGCATAATCTTTTATATTGACAAGTTCCCATAAAGGGACAGGAGTTTGGCTCATATCCGCCCATTGGTTTGTTGTATATAGATGTTTAGGAGACCCTTTTTTTAGATCTTCTAAAAAAGGAGGGAGGGTAAGTTCGGCTTCATTTAAAACCAAATAATCTACCTCATCAAATTCATTATATTCTGTAGTAAAAAGAGGACCCCCAGCAACAACTTTAACATCTAACTTTTTGCATCTGCTAATTACTTCTTCTGTTGACCTCTTTTGAATTGACATGCTACTAATAAATACAAGATCAGCCCATTTAATATCTATATCTTTTAGAGGTCTTACGTTCATATCTATCAACTTTTTCTCCCAACTCTTCGGAAGCATAGCTGCTACTGTTAACAAACCCAAGGGTGGAAAAGCTGCCTTTTTTGAAATAAACTTCAACGCATATTTGAAACTCCAAAATGTATCTGGATATTGTGGATAAACTAATAATATCTTCATACTAAATTCCTTTTCTTTTTTATTGCCTTTTTGTTAAAAAACCTCTCTTGTAAACGAAAAATCTTGTAGGGTTATTAACCGAAAAGCTAATTATTCTTAGGCAGAATACTCCTTGATTGGAAATATCTACAAGTTAAATATAATATATAACAAATAATTTAAATAGTCAAATCATTTTTTATTAAAATTTCTTATTTTATACTTAAAAGCTAAGCTACCTCTTTTAAAGATATAATTGATATAATTACTTTAATCTTCTATAAAATTATATAAAAACCTTTCTGTTTTTACAATTTTAATAAGAACAAATATACATTAATATAATTCCCAGATACCCTGTTGATAATATCTATAAATAATTGGTTCAAGCTCCCTATTTATCTTTACTTCTTTTTCTTTTTCAAAAATTCCCTTCCCAAAATGTATCATTGAGATCATTGCATCTCTATTTAAAAAACGTGTAGAAATATCTCTAAATGAAATAGATTCTATCTTTCTAATAAGATCTTCTTTGTTGCTATTAGACTGGTTTACCCCTAAAACAAAACCCCATTCCCCCATCGTTGGAATATTATTGTGATATGCAACTGTTAGATATCCTGCCATTTTTATGGTTTTATATATTGATAAGAATGCTTTTGGTGAATAAAAAGGGCTTGAGGCTTGAGTTACCATCACACCCCCTTTTATCAAGATCTTCTTTATCCTTTTGTAAAATTCAAATGAATACAATTTTGCAAGAGATATCGATTTAGGATCTGGGAGATCTATAATGATTACTGAATATAATTTATTACTCTTTTTTACAAATTTTCCTGCATCCATATTTATTATCTTTACTTTTAGGTTTTTAAAGGCATTCTTGTTTATTTTTGTTAGAATTGGATTAGATAAACCAAGTTTTGTCATTTCTGGATCAATATCAACAACAGTAATGGTTTTAACATCAGGATATTTTAATACCTCTCTTGTGGCCAAACCATCACCTCCGCCTAATATCAAAACATCCTTTCTTGAACAAGAAAGTTGCATGGCAGGATGTACAAGAGGTTCATGATATAGAAATTCATCATAGCTTGAAAACTGCTCATCCCCATCTAAAAAAAGCCAATAATAATTTTTCCACTTAGTAATAACAATCTTCTGGTAAAGTGTTCTTTTCTCAAAAACTACCTTATCAAGATAATGAGCCTGTTCTCCAAAAAGAATAACAGGTTTGATCCAAAAAAAGGTTGATAAAAGGAAAAAACCAGAAAAAAGTAAAGAACCCCAAAGCCTTTTTTTATATCTTATTAATTCTTTAAACTTTATCATGATCATAGCTGCTACTATAAAATTAAGAGAACCTAACAATACAGGGGTATAAGTGAGACCTAACCTTGGCAAGGCAAAAAAAGCAAAAACAAGCCCTCCAATGAGAGCTCCAAAATAATCCTTTTCCATTACTGATGCAATGTTAACCCTAAGCAATTCATAAGTGTCATTCATCCTGGTTACAAGGGGAATCTCCATCCCCATAAGTAAACCTATAATAAAGGTTAAGGTATAAATAAATAATTGAATAGATGAAACAAAAGGGGCTAAAAAATAGCTGGATACCGCGCTAATACTACAAAGAATAGAGAGCATAAATTCAATCATAACAAAGATATCAAAAAGATCTTGTTTAAAATAACGACTTACCCTACTACCTATTCCCATAGCAAAAAGCATGATAGAAATAGTGAATGCCCACTGAAACACAGCATCCCCAAGGAGATAACTTGCAATTGTGGCAAGCACAAATTCAGCCATTATACCAGCACAGCCAGTTAGAAAAATTGATACCTTTAAAATCCTGCTTTTTCCCTTTTTGGTAAGATTAATAGAAGGTTGGATCAAATCGCCCATCCAATAAATAGCGATGCCCCAATATAAGAAAATGCTTCAATATAAGCAACACCTATATTGGGTTTAGCCTGTCCTACTATCTCTTCTGTGATCTTTCTTCCAGGCAAAATAACCTTATCTGTTGCCAAACGTATTAATGGAAGGAGTATAAAACCAATAATAACATATGCAGCAAAAGAGGTTATATCATTAAACCATGATATAAAAGGTCCTGAGATACCAAAACGTACTATATTCCCAACAGCAATTATTGCACCTGAAAAAGCAACACCAACAGCAATATTATCCTTTTCTATCTCTTCATGGATATCAAAAGGGGTCATAAGATTATAAATATATCCTAATATCACTAAAACAAACTGACCTAAAAGCCAAAATATCACAGCAGTCCAAACAGAGCCTCCTTCCCCAGATACCGCGCCAAATATAATAAGGCCACTTGCTAAAAAGAGTGAGCCTTCTACAATACCTGTGCCTATGTTTTGATCCTGGATAATCTCTTTTGTGGTGCTAAATCTTCTCAATATAAACCGATCATTAATAAAGGAGGAAAGATTAAGTAATAGAATAGCTAAAAAACCATATATTGCTATATCTATAAGATCATCAGTCAGACCTTTTGTTGGACCAACAATTGAGCCACCAATAGAAAATATTAAACCTAAATAGTAACCAACCAAAGCAATAGCTAATGCCTGATTGTCTTTTTCAATAAGCTCTACATTTACCTTGAATTTCCGTCTAACAAGATCATATATAACCTTGCCTATAAAGAAAAAGATAAAACCACAAATTATATAAATAATACCTCTTATGAACTCATCCATTTGAACCTCCTACTTACCAAAACCTCCGCCCCTTCCTCTAAAGGAGCTTACTCGGCTTCTTCCTATACGAGATCTTACCTTTTCTGAAAATCTTTGACGAGATAATCTATTCTTCTCCGCTCTCCTATCAAAAAAGTTATTATATCTCTTACGTGTATATACACCAGATGTTCCATATTTAGGACGTCCCATTTTGTCACGTCCAAAATAAGGGCGTCCCCTCCTTTGATAAGATAGATACTCATCATAATCAGAGCGATATATCCCTCTTCTTGATAAACCAAAAAGATATGATAAAAAAGCATATTTGCCATAGAATTCCCAGAAGCTGTTCCCTCTTTCATCTTTTTTCCACTGTCCATATTTCGGGTTCCCTATATATTGGTAGCCAGGTGGAAAAGGTGTTTTTATGATCTTACCATCTTTTGTCTTTGCTAAGATTGCCATACCTAAATAATCTTTATATTTATCATAAAAATCCTTATCTACCTTTACCCATCCAGTTGATAGACTCTTCTTTAAAGCAATAATGCGATACCTATGGTAATAAGAGGTAAAAAAGGTACCTGTTTTACCCATATCGATAAGGATTACTGTATATTCAGGTAAGGAAGAAAGTTTTTTTTGCAAAAGAGAGACGGGATCCCTTTTAGCACACCCTATAATGAATATAATCAGGAAGATAAATAATCCATTTAATCCAAATATCTTTATTAATAAACTATGATATAAAACTCAATATCTCACAAAAAGATATCATATAACCTATCTTACATAAAAAATATCTCGATATATTACAGAATCAGTAAATTTGAAAACAAAAGATTGAATAAAATAATTTTATTTATTATATCATTACCATTATAATGTCAATACCACTCTTTTTGCTGAAAAAATACTCTTAACAAATAAGTATAACTTTTTTTTTCAAAAAATTGAAAAAAGGAAAAGAAGAGCATACCTTTAAGCAAACTTTTAATTAATTAGTTCGTACTTCATTTTTCTTTTGCGAACTAACCAGCCATTCAGAAAAAGGGGGAAATGAAAAAATGAAAAGAAAAGGGGTCCTTGCTGTAATAGGCAGTGCAGGCGCAATATTTTGGCCAGGTGCTTTCATCTTTGGTTTCCCAGGGGTTATGGCTCCTTACTGGCAGCAGATATTTAACGTTGGTAAGGGCGCAATAGGTAATA